>JAHDDQ010000164.1 GCA_020629275.1 Tenacibaculum sp.
TAACGATTAACGAACAACCTGTATATGTTTCAGAATTCAAAAGAATTTACGAGAAGAATATCGATCAAATTAATGAAGAAGATAAAGATATTGATAAGAATTTAGCTTTGTTTATCAACTATAAATTAAAACTTTTAGAGGCTTATCAATTAAAATTAGATACGTTAAAGTCTTACAAAAGTGAATTGAGAGCATACAAAAATCAATTAATGGCTCCATATTTACAAGATAATGAATTTAAAGCTCAATTATTAAAGCAGGCATATGAGCGTACATTAAACGAAGTAAGAGCAAGCCATATTTTAGTTGCTTATTCAAAAAAGAATAAATCTCAAGATTCTACGGCAGTTTTAATTAAAATAAATGAAGCGCTTGCAAAAATTAAACAAGGTATACCTTTTGAAGACGTTGCAAAAACAATATCAGATGATCCATCAGCTAAAATAAACGGTGGAGATTTGGGATATTTTTCAGCTTTTAGAATGGTGTATCAGTTCGAAGATGCTGCATATAAAACTGATGTAGGTGATGTTTCTAAGCCCTTTAAGACTAGATTTGGTTACCATATTCTTAAAGTTACTGATAAAAGAAAATCAAGAGGTGATTTTGAAGTGGCACATGTTTTAGTAAAAGATAAAAGTATAGGTGGTAAAGTTAAAATTGATTCTGTATATCAGAAGTTAAAAAATGGAATATCTTTTAATACTTTGGCAGAACAATATTCTGAAGATAAAACTTCTGCTTCCAAAGGAGGAAGATTACCAAAATTTGGTGCTGGTAGAATGGTACCTTTCTTTGAAAAAGAGGTGTTGAGTTTAAAAAAAGAAGGTGATTATAGTGCACCTTTTAGAACAAGGTATGGCTGGCATATTGTTAAGTTAATTAAAAATTATCCTGTTAAACCATTTGAAGAAATTAAAGAAGAACTTGAGCGCAAAATTAGAAATAGTAGTAGAGGAAATTTATCTACAAAAAAACTAGTTAGTAGTTTAAAACAAAAATATGCTGTGAAAGAGCACAAAAGTGTATTTGAAGCAGTTAAAGAATCAAAAGAACAATTACTTACCGAAGATATATTGAATCAAACTGTATTAAGTATTTCAAATAAAAATATTCCTTTAAAATCATATCTAGAATTCAAACAGAATAAAAGCTACTTAAAAGAGGATATGTTATGGAATAAATTTCTAGATAATGAGGTTCTTAATTACTACAAAGAAGATTTAGCACATATTTTTCCTGAATATAAACATACTTTACAAGAATATAAAGATGGACTTTTATTATTTGATTTGATGAAAATGAAAATATGGGATCAAGCAGATAAGAATGCAGAAGGATTAGAAACATTTTTCGAAAAGAATAAATCAAAATATGGCACTAAAGAGCTTAAAGAAGTAAGAGGAGAAGTAATTAGTGATTACCAGAAAGAATTAGAAAATGTTTGGATCGATACGCTAAAAGCAAACAATAAAATAAAGGTTAGAAAGAGTGTGTTGAAAAAAATAAAAAAAGCATATCGTAAATAATTAATTTTGAGAAAAATAGTTCTTTATTGTTTTTTATTGAGTGTACTTTCATGTGATAAGTTGTCCGTTTTTCCGACTAACAAGAAAGAACAACGCAATGAACGTATAGTCGCATCAGTTGGAGATAAAAACCTATATATTTCAGACCTCGAAGGAGTAGTGCCTAGAGATGTTTTTGGGCAAGATAGCACAGTGCTAGTAAAAAGTTTTATTAATACTTGGGCGAAAAAACAACTTTTTTTAAAAAAGGCAGAAGAAAATATTTCAGCAGTTAACAATGAGAAAGTTAACGAATTAGTAACTAATTATAGGCAGAGTTTGTATATAAATGGATATAAAGAGCGTTTGATTCAGCAACAGTTAGATACCATAGTTTCCGATACCTCTATTGAAAAGTATTACAATCAACATAAAGCTAATTTTAAACTTAATGAAGAATTACTTCAAATCAAATTCATCTATTATGGAAAGGATTTTCTTGATAAAAAAGAGGCAGAAGAAAAGTTTAAGTCAAGCGACATTGAAGATTTAGAAGATTTAGAAAACCTCACCATAAACTTTAAAGATTATAAACTAAGAGATTCTACTTGGATAACTTACGAAAAAGTACTTCAAAAAATCCCTCCATTTAGATATGTATCTAAAGAAAAACTGTTAAAAAAATCCAAATACATAAAGAAAGAAGATAGTTTAGGAGTATATTTGGTCGCTGTTAATGAAGTTTTATACAGAAACGATGTAGCGCCACTAAGCTATACAAGAGAAAATATTAAACAACTTATTTTACATAAACGTAAAATAGATTTAGTTCGAGAAATAGAGAAAATATTGATTAATGATGCAATTAAGAATAATGAATTTAAAGAGTATTAGTTTATTAGTAATTTTAGCCACAATATCAAATACTTACGCACAAAAAAATAAGATTGATGGTGTTGCCGTAGTTGTTGGTAAGAATATAGTATTAGATTCTGATATAGATAAATTTAAGCAAGAGGTTGAGCTTAGGAGTGAAGGTAAAGTTAAGGTATCTGACTGCGAAATGTTAGAAGAATTAATGGAACAGAAATTATTGGCACACCATGCGATTATCGACAGTGTAACTGTAACTAAATCTGAAATAGATTCTAGAGTTGATAGAAGTATCAGTTTTTTTAAGCAAGAATATGGATCAATAGAAAAAGTTGTTGCAGCTTATGGTTTTAATGATATTATTGACTTAAAAAAGGAGTTATCAAGGGTACAAAAAGAAAATGTTCTTATAGAAAAAGAACAATCGAAAATTACCGAGAGTGTAGATGTAACACCAGAAGAAGTTCGTTTGTATTATAATGGACTTAAAGAAAACCAAGAATTACCTGAATTTCCTGCACAAATTGAATTAGCTCAAATAGTTTTGTATGCTGAACCAACAGAAGAAGAAACTATTGAAGTAATTAATAAGTTAAAGAAGATAAAAAAAGATGTCGAAGATAATGATGCAAGTTTTAAACTTAAAGCAATCATAAACTCTGATGATCCTTCTGTAGCCAGAAACGGTGGTAGTATGGGAGCAATCACAAAAGATAGTCCTTTTATAAAAGAGTTTAAGGAAGTTGCCTTTAATTTAGATGAAGGTGAAATCTCAGATCCTTTCAAAACAATTTTTGGGTATCATATTATACTATTACACAAGATAAAAGGTAAGGCTAGGGAAGTATCTCATATCTTAATACAACCTGAGATTTCTGATGATAAGTTAAAGGAAACTAAATCAGATGTTGAAAAACTTAAGAAAGAACTTGAAGAAGGTAAAATAACTTTTGGAGAAGCGGTTAAAAAATACTCAGAAGACAAGGAAACTAAAAATAGTGGTGGTTTAATAATTAATCCATACACAGGAGAATCAACATTTGATTTAACTAGAATGGATCCAGCTTTATATGGTAGAGTTAATGAATTAAAAAAGGATGAGTATTCGGATGTTTTTTATGACGAAACTCAAGGAGGTGAAAAAATGTATAAGTTAATCTTAATGAAAGATAGAACTGATACACATACTGCAGATCTAGTTACTGATTATGTTAAAATTCAAAAGCTAGCTTTAACTAAGAAGAAGGAAGAAACTATAGAAAAATGGTCCAAAGATAAAATTAACGAAACGTACATAAAGCTTGCAGACGATTATAAAAAATGTACATTTAAAGCTAATTGGAAAAAAGAAAATAAATAATGTCAGATGTTACTGCAGTAAATAATTTAGTAGAAAAATACTCTCAGTTACAAAATGAAATAGGTAAAGTAATTATCGGTCAAAAAGAGGCTGTAAACTTTACATTATTATCTATCTTTTGTGGCGGACACTCACTATTAGTTGGAGTACCAGGGTTGGCTAAAACGTTATTAGTAAATACAATTTCTAATGCATTAGGTCTTAATTTTAATAGGATACAATTTACACCAGATTTAATGCCATCAGATATTTTAGGAAGTGAAATACTTGATGAATCAAGGAAATTTAAGTTCATTAAAGGTCCAATCTTTTCTAATATCATTCTTGCAGATGAAATTAATAGAACACCTCCTAAAACTCAATCAGCTTTACTAGAAGCTATGCAGGAGCGTTCTGTAACCATAGCAGGACAACATTATAAATTAGATTTACCTTTTTTTGTGTTAGCAACTCAAAACCCGATTGAACAAGAAGGAACATATCCTTTGCCTGAAGCTCAATTAGACCGTTTCATGTTTTCAATCTTATTAGAATATCCGTCTTTTGATGAAGAAGTTCAGGTTGTAAAGAATACAACATCAACAATTCATCAAGAGGTTAACGCTTTATTTACAGCAAGCGAAATTATTGAAGCACAAAAATTGATTCGTAAAATTCCAGTTTCAGATAACGTTATTGAATATGCGGTTGGTTTAGTAGCCAAAACAAGACCAAATTCGGATAGAGCTACTGAATTTGTGAATAAATATTTAGATTGGGGTGCAGGACCTAGAGCATCACAAAATTTAATTTTAGCAGCCAAAGCACATGCCGCTGTAAATGGAAAGTTTTCTCCAGATATTGAAGATGTTCAGGCTGTTTCTGTACCGATATTATCACACAGAGTTGTGAAAAATTATAAAGCGGAAGCAGAAGGAATAACAGTAAAAGCAATTATAACATCTCTATTTTAATAATAGCAGTGTTCAAGTAAAATAAAAAAGAGTTGTATTTTAAATACAACTCTTTTTTTATGCTTAAATAATTATTAATCTGATTAATTAGTGTGTTTTATTTGATATAACAAATAAACTGATAAAGCCTGTATAATTAATTATACAGGCTTTATAAAAATTATAAGATATATATTATTTCTTTTACTTTTTAAGAATCTTCTTTGTAAAAGAACGTTGACCATCATTAACTTCTAGAATATACATGCCAGTTGGTAATGAACTTATATCAATATTTCTTTGAATAGCTCCTTTATCAACTATTTGTCCGGCATAATTAATAATTTTAAAGGTAGCTTCCCTATTATCTTTTAGCTGAATATTAATGAAATTAACAGCAGGGTTAGGATAAACAGTAGCATTAAAAATAGCGTCTTCATCTCCTAATTCACCATCAATACTAACATCTAAGCTTGTGTCGATACCTTTAGAAGAAGTAGCACCGATTATAACCGTATAATCCTCAACTTCACCATAAGAGAACGCTTCACAAGCTGTTGGTGTAGCATTCCATTTCATAGAAACACGCATTCTAGTAGATCCTGACTTAGCTGAACTAGGAACAGTAAAATTGTAAGATAAATTTCCAGAACTAGAAGAAGATCCTGAAACTACTTCTTCATTAGCATCAAAACTTCCATTCTGATTAAAGTCTATCCATACTTTCCAGTATTCTGTATAAGAAGAATTAGCAAAACCAGCACTAACAACAATAGCGTTTGATCCATAGTTTAAATTAGTGGTTAAATTGGTAAAATCCCCATAACCATTATTTGCATTTGTTACATTTGAAATACTACCTACAACAACATTATCAATGTATTCATAGCTTGCATTGTTTCCTTTAGAATCACAATAAGTAAGTGTGTTTGAAAGTGTCGTTACATTAAGGCTAGAACTCGATGTTGAAGAGTTATTAGCAGCATCTATAGCCTTAATAGAAAACGTATAAGATCTGTTTGCAGTTAGGTTCGTAACGTTATAATTTGTTCTATTAACAGTTGCAATTTTAGACGTACCTCTGTATACTTCATAACCTGTAACAGCAGTATTGTCTGATGAAGCATTCCAAGATAGACTTACTGAAGTTTGAGTTATGTTTGAAGAAACTAAGTTCGTTGGAGCAGAAGGAGCTTGTGTATCGCTTGCAGAACTTCCACCGTCTAGTGTATGACTTCCTAAATCACTAGATGTATTGTTAGATAAAACAGTCCATTCTGAAGCTATGTAATTTGTATTTGGTGAGCTTACTGATGATTTACGAATAAGTGTTTTGTCTTTTCCAAAATTTGAACTACTATTTGCAGTTCCAACTACATCAACTCTGGTCGTATTTTTAAATAAAGCAATAGCATCATTTCCATTAAAGTTCATAATTGAATTACTAATAGTTAAATCAGCTTTATTCTTAATAGCTGTAGAAGCATTAGAATGTGCTATAACATATACTTGTCCATTAGCCAATTGACCATTTAAGCTATAAGAGCTTGCCCAAGAATTATTTCCATTGGTAGTTTTTCGTAATGAGTACGAAGATAGATTCACTGTATTTCCAGTAAAATTTGCTATTTCTATAGCCTTATTATATGAAGACCCTTCAATATATTCAGAAATTAACAGTTCTGTAGCATTTCCACCGCTGTTACCTCCTGAAGTTGTTGTAACTGATACAGCGTTACTGTTAGTGGATGTGTTACCAGCGGCATCAAAAGCCCTCACTGAAAAGTTATATGATGTTCCTGAAGTTAACCCAGTAACATTATATGATAAATTAGAGGTTGTTGCTATTTGACTACTACCATTGTAAATTGTGTAACCAGTAACAGCTATATTATCTGTTGCTGCAGACCAAGCTAAATTAGCAGATGTTTGTGTTATACCAGAAGCAGTTAAATTTGTAGGATTAGATGGAGCTTGATTATCTGTAGTGTTTCCATTGCCAAATAGATCTTCCGCTTGAGGACCACCCCAAATTTGAGTTGCTAAAGCAGGATTATCAATAAAAGGGTTTCTATTTCCTTGTTCATTTTCTAAGACAGGGTTACGCTGCTTTTCTAGGTCAGAAACAGGATCTTCTGCATTCCATTCTAAAAAAAGTTGCACCATATTAGAATCGGTAACTGTAGATGATCCAACGGCTACACCAGTAGGTAAAGTTTGATTCCCATAACGTAAGTACATATACATCATCATACGCGCAACATCTCCTTTCCATTCATCACCTGGATACCAATTTCCCTGAGGTGTTATATATGAAGTAGTTCCACTACCAGCAGCAAATTTCCTGTTGCTACGAGAAGAATTTCTTTGCGCATCACAAGGTCTTAAATTATGTGCATCAGCACCAGCTCCAGAAGTTCCAAGATTTGGACTTGCTAACGATTTAGAGTATACATGCTCTCTATTCCACACACCAGAACCACCACCATTTTGGTCTCTATCTCTTGTTCTGTCATTAGTAATATTTGAGTCTGAATCGTTCCAGCCATAAATAAGAATAACTTTTGAAGCATTAGTAGGATCTAAATCTGTTTGTTTCAAAGCATTCCATACACCTGGAGTATAGCTTAGGAATGTAGTATGAGTACTAATTATTTTAGTGGCTAGCTCATCTTTTAAAGCTGGCCCAGATAAATTTAGATTCACATCATTGTAATACGACGGAATTTGTCCAAATACTGATATACCATATATCAGTAAAATGAAAGGTAATATTCTTTTCATTTTAAAAAGTGTTTTCGGGTTTGAGTGTAGCAAATAACACGTTAAAATGTTAAAAAAATATTAATTTAATGTTAAGTATGGAATACTTGTTAACAATTTTACAATTAAATATTTCTTTTCAGGAGCTTTAAAATTTAAAGATGGGGTGCTACTTTATTAGAAAAGTGTAAATTTGCAAGCTAAATTACAAATCGAAAAATGAAAATATCATATAACTGGCTACAGCAATTTTTACAGCTCGATTGGAGTCCTGAAAAAACTGGAGAATTACTTACAGATCTTGGGTTAGAAGTAGAAGGAATTGAGATAAAAGAAAGTATAAAAGGAAGTCTGAAAGGGGTTGTTGTTGGTGAAGTCTTAACATGCGTAAAACATCCAAATGCTGATAAGTTAAAGATTACTACTGTTAGCTTAGGAGAAGGAGAACCTTTACAAATAGTATGTGGAGCTCCTAATGTTGATGTTGGACAAAAAGTTCCTGTAGCTACAATTGGAACTATGTTATATGATGATAAAGGAGAAGGTTTCAAAATAAAAAAAGGTAAGATAAGAGGGGAAGAAAGTCATGGAATGATTTGTGCCGAAGACGAATTAGGTTTAGGTAAAAGTCATGAAGGGATAATGATTTTAAATGAAGCTCTAATTGTTGGAACTCCTTGTGCTGAAGTTTTTAATATTAAAACAGATCACGTTTTTGAAATAGGTTTAACTCCAAATAGAGCAGATGCGATGAGTCATTTTGGTGTAGCTAGAGACCTAAGAGCAGGCCTAATGCAACAAGATATCAATCTAGAGTTAATTTCACCATCTGTATCAGATTTCCATGTTGATGAAAGAAGAATTAGAATAGATATAGAAGTTGAAAAGAAAGAACAATCACCTAGATACTGTGGAATTACAATAACAGACGTAGTAATAAAGGATTCTCCTGCGTGGATTCAAAATAGATTGAAAGCTATAGGAATTACTCCAAAAAATAATGTCGTAGATATTACAAATTATGTATTACATGAATTAGGGCAGCCTTTACATGCATTTGATGCCGCTAAAGTTAAAGGGAATAAAATAGTGGTAAAAACTTTAGAAGAAGGTACACCTTTTACCA
>JAHDDQ010000016.1:0-35355 GCA_020629275.1 Tenacibaculum sp.
AAAAACATATCATATTCAGTAATTACTAATATCCATGGATTGAATATTTATGTTTCATTACCACAAAGATTGTAGGTTTAGTGCTAAGATTAAAGCTTTTGGAGTAAACTCGGAGTAAGCTTGGAGAAGGTTAGTGATTTGTTTTTCAGGTTGTTGTTTTGTGTTTTGATTAATAAAAACAGTAATTTTTGGAGTAATAAAATTATATTTTAGAAAGTTGATTGTATAAATATTGTGAAAACACTTTTAGCTCAAAGGTTTCACATTTATCTATTAGAGTATTTAATTTAGTTCTTTTTTCTTTCTTCGATACACTGTAGTAACCATAACCTTTATGGTATTTTTCATAAGTAGTATCTTTAATTTTATCAAGTCTTTTGTTTGTAAATACTTCACAAGAAATCTTTAAAATTAGAGTCAATTCATAAACCGATAATTTCTTTTCTTGTAACCTCTCGTGTTTAAACAAATAGTGAGTTAAAATAAATTTTTCATCTTCAGTAAAAGGGTTATCATACTTTTGTTTACTTGATTTTACTTTTTTATTAACTTCTTCTAAAACAAAGTTTTCTTTCTTTTCATTTTCAAAAGTTTCTAAATGTTCATTACTTAAAATTAATATATTTAAATCATCCTTAATGTATTTTATATTAAAAAAGAACTTTGCTTTTTCTTGGTCTAATAGAGAATAAAAAAGCTTTATGTTTTTGTGAAGAAAACTACTGTAACTTTGAAGAACTAAGAATTCAGAAAAGCATTGGATAAAATGAGAAAAATCTTTATACTGAGAGTATTTTTCATTGCTTAAAAAGTATGTGTGTACATCTCTATTTATTATGTTTTCTATTCTATTAAATTTATACTTTTTGTTCATATAGCCTAGAGATATACCAGTCAAAGATGATTCTTTTATCCCTTTATTATCATTTTTTTTAATAGTATTAATTCTTTCTTGAATTTCACTGCTATACTTGGAATATAAATCATTTGCCATTTCTGGGGAACTATAGTCCTTTTCAATTCTTTCTATAATAACTTTTTTAAAAGCTGAAAGCTCTTTGTTATATAGCTTTATAAATTCTTTTCCGTAATTCATAACTTTATTTTCTATTGGTTAAATCTTGATGTTAAAAGTTTCGTTAACTGCATCTTTAATATCTTCATTTGAAACCTGATAATATTGATTAAGTGTTTTCATATCATTGTGTCCAGAAATTTCTGCAATAAGTTTATCGCTTTTACCGTTTCTTTTCATCATAGTAATAAACGTTCTTCTTGCTGTGTGAGAACTTACTCTTTTATAAAAAGGCATTTCTTCTCTTATTATTTCTTTACCTCTAGTCGATGTTTTCATTACATTGTGTGTATAACCAGCCTCTTCAAAAGCATCTTTTATATAATCATTAAACTTTTGATTCGCTATTAAGGGTAAGGTATAATCATATTTGTCTAAAATATGTAAAGCAATATTGCTTAAAGGTATTTCTCTACTTTTTTTACCTGAACCTTTTTCCTCTTTAAGTAATAATGTTTTACCGTTTATTATGTTTTTTGAAACATATTTTAACTCTCCAAACCTCATGCCAGTTACGCATGAAAATATAAAAACATCTTTAACACGCTCTAATTTTTTAGAAGTCATTTCTGTTTTTAACAAAACTTCTAAATCTTCTTTTCTAAGTGCTATTTGATTAGTAATCACTTTAGGTTTCTTTTTGAATTTTATAAAATCAGCCTTGTATGTATGACCATTTTTTAAAGCCCAAAAAAGGAACGTCTTTACCAGTCCAACATTTCTTGTGAATGTATTATTAATATGACCTCTATGTACCATGCAGAAATCTGTAAACTCTGTATAAAACTTTTGATTGATGGTATTGAATGTTATTTTATATTTTTTCTTTTTTTCAAAGTCCTCAAGTAAAGCTTTTATGTTATTGTATCTTTTAACTGTTGCTTTAGACCATTCTTGATTTTTTTGTTTAAATAACATAAATTCATCATAGGCTTCATAGAATTTGTTTTTTCCAATAGCTACCCTCTTGAATTCTTTATCAAACTCTTGTCTGATTTTTTCTACGGTTAATTCTTGATTTGTGTTCTTGTAAGTTTCAGTAACAAGTATAAACAAACTCGAATATCTATCTAATTGTCTTTTTATAGTCCTGTGAGTATCTGCTTTTGATGTTCTACCTGTTAAATTATTTGGATGTCTATTTTTAAAATCCCATTCTTTGGGATGAATTGATTCTCCTGTAGAATACACAAATCTTTTTCCCTCGTTTTTAAAATAGGCTTTTAAGTATATTAAAGTTAGTCCGTCTTTGTTTTTTTCTTTAAGGTTAAACGTACATCTCATAGCTAATAGGTGTCAATTTAGGTGTCAGTAAAGGTAGTATTTAATATATAATTTACTATAAAATAGAATATAAAAAAATCACAAAGCACTACTATAGGTTAGTAGAGTAGGGGTTAAGGGATATTAAGATAAAAAAGGGTCAATACTCGGCGTCTCCACAAATAAAAACCTTACGAATCAAAATCGTAAGGTTTTTTTTATTTACTGAGCTATTTTACTAGAATATTAATCTTATATTTTACTATACTTTATCTATAAGAGAAACTAAAAATAGTTTAATTTTTAATATTCTTACGAGTATTTATAAGCAGCTTTATTTGAAATGAAAATATGTTATAATGCTATTTTTTTAGATGTATAATAAGAAATCATAAGTATACAGAATAAAAATATCAGTAAAACACTAATAGTTATACTATCTTTATGCGCTATGTGAGCTACAAAGGCAGTAATTAAAAATAAAGCAACCCCAATATAACTCCATTCTTTTAAAATACTTGAAACTTTAGGTAGTATGAGGAAAAAGAAAGCTACCAGTTTAAGTATAGCTAGTTGTATTCTAAAAAAGTCTGGAAACCCCAGGGCTTTAATCCCTTTTATCGTTACTTTACTAAAAATATATGAGTAGGAACTTAGTATTAAAAATAATGCAATGATAACTGTAGAAACCCAATATAAAATGTTTTTATTAAGCATAATTAAATGATTGTTTTATTCCTGTAGAAATGAAATTTTATAGTCGATATATATATTACGAGTATTAACAAAAAGAATATTATTAACGTTTTAAATAATCCATTTGAGAACCTTGATGCTTGCTTTTAGTACTTCTAACTTTCCATATAAAATCAATATTAAGTTCGTAAAGATTCATGTAAATACTAATAACACTCAGGTTTTTAGCAAAATGATAGCAGTATTTACTCTTCTATACATTGATTAAACTACTGATATTTTGTGAAATAGAAGTCAAATAGATAAGCTAATAACTTTTTAAAAAATCTTTCCATACTATCTTAAGATCAAAAATGAAAAGCAATAAAACGCTAATGCTAAAACTCTATTTTATATGTTAATTTTTAATTTACTCTAAAAAATAAGAAGTTACATGATTTAAAAGTTTTGTACCGTCAGGATCTGTTTGAGTTTTTAAATTACCTAAATTCTCAGCCCAAGTTGAAGTACGGATTCGTAAGGGAGGATTCTCATTAGATGCTACTTCAACAATTACTTCTGCTACTTGTTTTCCTGTTTGATAAAGCGGAACTTTTTCATTTGTAGACCTATCCTGTGCACCTTGAAGGTATTTATGAAAGATAGGAGCATACTCGCCACTTACTAGTTCTCCTTCTTCATTTTGTGTTTTTTGCACAGCACTATTCATAAATTCAGTAGCAATTCCACCAGGTTCAATTAAAGAAAATTTAATATTGAAAGGCTTGGAAATATAACTAGCTAACGACTCAGTAAATCCTTCTACAGCGAATTTTGCACCACAATATAGTTCATTAAAAGGTTGACCAACGAGTCCTCCAATAGAAGTCACGTTTATAATATGTCCACTTCTGATTGCGCGCATGTATGGAAGTACAGCTTTTGTAGTTCTTACTACTCCTGTATAATTAACATCAGTCACCCAATCTATTTCCTTCTGACTAGTTTGTTCAAGTGTTTTTGCAAATCCAGCACCAGCATTATTCAATAAAATATCTATTTTACCGTCTTTCTCTATAATTGTTGTTACGGCTTTTGAAATAGATTCATTATCAGTTATATCTAGCTGTAGTATTTCGATAGTTAACTTTTCTTCCTTTGCAGCCGTTATAAGAGGATCAGATTTTTTTAGGTTACGCATGGTTGCATATACTTTGAAGCCTTTTTTTGCGAATAGTAAGGCACTTTCAAAACCTACCCCAGTGGAGGTTCCTGTAATTAAAACATTTCTCATATTTTTAGATTTTAATATTGGATAGAATATTCATTCCAAAAATACAATATTTTTTTTATTTTTTTATTGCATCCCAAACAAGTTGTAATTGACTATTTATCGACTCTGAAGTATGGTTTTGAAACCTATTAGGTCCACTTAAATAAGATAATACCGTTCCTCCAATAAATTGAAGTAATACATTAGTCTCTATATTCTTTATAATGGCATCTTGTTTACCTCTTTCCAATAGTACAAATACATTTTTAACAGCTTTCTCACCAACCTTTCTACTTTCCTCTGTAATTATTGGTGATGCATTTAAATGTTGCATAAATTTAAAATATAAGGGATTGTCAATAAAGAAATTTATACCTGTGGTATAATAATTAAAAAATTGTTTTTCAATAGAGTCTTGGGTATTAAAGGGTAAAAATAGTTTTTCTTCTTCCTGTTTAATCTCTGTATAAATGAAGTTAATAAGTATTTCTTTTGTAGGAAAGTAATTATAAATAGTTCCCATACCTGTTTGCGCCTCTTTAGCAATTGCAGACATTGGTGTGGCATGAATACCGTTTTTAGTTAATAATTTTAATGCCGCAGCTACTATTGCTTCCTTCTTATTCATAGCGCAAAAATACTAAAATCTAAGAAAATGTAATTGTATTCAGATATGTTAGATAAGGAGTATAAAACCGTGTAGAAAGAAACCGCCTATCCTTAGAAAGAATAGGCGGCTATAACATCAAAAAAAATATTGATTCTTTTAATGCATTATAATTATTTTCGGATGAGTTTTTTGGTTTCTAAAACTAAATTACCTTGTTTTATTTGCATCATATATACTCCAGATGCTTTTAGATTTGGAGTTATAATTTTACTACGATTATCTTTTGCCATAAATAATTCGTTATAAACTTCTTTACCGTTAATATCAAGTAACTGAATAGTTATAGGCGCACGCAAATAAGGTTTCTTTACGATAATATTAATATTATTTGTAAAAGGGTTTGGGTAAACCTCGAACTCATTTTCTGTAAATAGTGGAGGAAATGACACTGAGCCTTCAGAATTATTTCTTCGTGCACTTGTTCCACAAGCGCCCAGGTTATTCCATCCATCAGAAGTTCGTTGAAATAAATAGCCTTGATAAATTACTCTGTTTCCTGAAACATAATTAACACCACTTTGCCAAGCAGATTCGCCATCACAAATGTCAGAGTTAGTTGTTCCAGTCGTAAAAGAAACAATCAATCTAGGGGCTTTACTAGCACCACCTTCATAAGAATCAGCTACTCTTTTTGCAGATGTACTAGTTAAACTATTACCTTTTCCTCTGATAATAAAACTAGCACTGTTACCAGAAGTCCAACCACTTTTTTTCACAAGGCTCTGAATCATATTTTTTAAGTTAGGAGATCGTTGTGCGCTACCACTTTGTCCGCTAGACCAACTATTTGGTTCCCATGTTACTTTTGAAGAGAATGTAGGTCTTCCAGAAGCATTGTTTGCCGAAGAAAAAACAGGTGAATTAGCACTATTATGCAAACTAATTTCTAATTCTGTACTAGCACTATTGCTTTCATCAGCATTAAACTGTAAGTAAGCATTGGTAATTGTAGCATTTTTAGGTAGGTTGATTCCTGTAAAACGTAATCCAATTTTTTGATATCCGTTATTTTCATGGCTGTCGTATACCAATTCTAAATCGCTACTGTTAGTATATATTGTCCCATTTTCTCTTTCCTCAATATCATCATTACCATTAGTAATAGCAACATCTATAGTGCCATTTTCCTGCCCAGATCCACCATCAGAGGTACTTTTATTAATAGTAACTACACTTCCGTTTGAAGGATTCCATATGTCTAGATTTGCAGGAGTTCTAAATACATTAGAGTTAGAAACTTCACCTACACTTGAAGCGTTATCTACTTGAATTGTTCTAGTCTCAATTTTACTTTCATCTACGAAAATCCATTTGAACTGATTAAAACTTCCAGAATTACGTGTCCAATTTTTATTATCGCTATTTGAACGTAGAGGAGCACCCCAACATCCTTCACCTACATATACAGTTCCGTTTGTGTTATCTCGGATAAATCCTTCGTCACTTCCAGATCTAGTTGAAGGTCTAACAGGCCATGTAGTTTTAACAGTATGTGCATCGCATTCAACAACCATTTGTACTTTGTTGTCGTAAAATACACGTGCCCAATTATTGTATTGACTGTTTCCTTCAGATTTATAACGTACATGTGGACGCATTGGTTTATGATATTGTGCTATTTTCCATGTAGTACTAGAGTTTGTACTTAAATCATTACGTAACCATGTAGTTTGGTTTCCAGAGATTGAAATTTCAGTATTTAATGTGTACGTTCTAATTAAATTATTTCCAAAAGTAATTGCATAGTAAATGCTAGACGAAGGAGTATCAAAGAGATTATAGATACTGTTGTTACTATCTTCATGATTTCCTCTAGCAGCTATGATAGGAAACATTCTACCGTCTCTAGCAATGGTTAATTGCCAATCGTTAAACCAAGTTTGCCATTGACTGTTTGTATCATTATCGGTCATATCGCCACCGAATAAAACAGCATGAGGTTTTAATTTAGAAACTAATAAATTAGCATTTCTTCGTGGAGTTCTATTATTTCTTGAATCTCCGCCAGCAATAAATGAAAGCCTACTCTTGTCGGCAGGAGCAGTTTTAAACCAAAAACGTCTACTTGTTCCCTGACTATCTCGAACGACAAAATAATAAGCAGTATTTGGCTGTAACCCAGTTAAACGTGTGAAATTATTGTTCATTCCTTTATAATAAACAGATCTGCTTGGTGCTTTAGAATTTGGATAACTTGTATAGTTTGTACCATAATCTGTAGTGCCGTAGTAAACTTTAGCATTATTACCAGAAGTTTGATTCCATCCAATAACTATTGACGTAGCTGGATTTCCTCTTAATGTTAATCGATATTTATCATTTGAAGCTTGAAGTTGAAGCCCATAAAGGACTACAATAAGTAGTAATAGATGAAATTTTTTCATGATGGGGGGACTTTTTTAGATTATTGATTGTGGCGCCGAAAATAATAAGTTCTAAAGATAGATTAGAACGAATTTTGAAATATTAATCATTAATTAAATAATTTAACTATTAATTTAAAGAAAGATAACAATAAAGCACATATCAGTTAACATACAATATACTTATTTTGCGCTCATGAAAAAATTCAGTCCCCTCAAAATCGCAGTTTTTTTTATATTCATAGGTCGTGCATGGCAACATTTATTCTGGGATGCACCTTATCGAACTTTTTTTTGGGATGAGTCTTTATTAAAACCAATTGTTGAAAATTGGTTTTCTATTTCATGGACAGCTTATGTAACAAGTCCAACTACAGACGAATTCATTCAAAGTACTATAAAATTTAAAGGAATTTTGTACACAATTGCTGCGGTTTGTAGTTTATTAATTGTAAAGAAGAATAAACGCTTTTTGAAATTACCTATATACATTGGTGGCTTTAGTTTGGTTGTGTTATCAATATTACTAACAAAGGAAAAATTTTATCATCTAGCTCAGTTTTTTGAACATAGTATTCAGTTTGGTTTACCGTTTGTTTTGTTGTATTGTTTAAGCGAAAAATATAAGAAGGAAACAGCAGTTCTTATGTTGAAAATCTTAATTGCCATTACTTTTTTTTCTCACGGATTGTATGCTTTTGGAGCTTATCCTGTACCAGGTAAATTTATAGACATGGTTATACAAATTATAGGATGTTCTGAATCTCATGCGATTACTTTTTTATATGTAGCAGGAATTTTAGATTTCATTTTAGCAGTTTTAATATTCATTCCTAAAACTGCCAAATATGCATTAATATACGCTGTAATATGGGGGCTATTAACCGCTGTAGCGAGAATAGTTGCTAATTTTTACACTGACTTCCCTTTACAATCAATACATCAAAATTTATATCAAGTTATTTACAGGCTTCCTCACGGCTTAGTTCCATTGATAGTTTTATTAGAATTAGAAACTTCTTTCAGTAAAATCCTTTTCGTTAAAAGTTAACATGGGTTAAGTTATTTTTGTTGGAATTAATGTACTTTTGATTAAGTAAACAATATGTTATTTTTAAGAATATGTTATTGTTTTTCGGAATTTGTGTTAAAATCTAATGTTTTGTTCATGTTATCGTCACATAATGACCATTCGTCTACAATCTAACATTTTTCTCTTTTAATACTTTTAACTTAGTTGTGATTAAAATTAAATTTAGTGTCCCCCAACGTTACTAAATATACAGTAATTAAAATCCCTAAATTTCATATTATGATGATAAGTACACTATTGATAAAAAAATTGAATTTTAAAAGTGTAAATAATACAAGAATTCTTCATTTGATTCAAGCGAATTATACATTAAAGTATGAGGCGTTTTTAAGCGAAGATGAATTATTACAGTTGGACAAATTACAAATTGAAAATTAAGAAAAGATAATAGTAATAAGTAGCTTTGCTGTGTAAAGTTGAGTAATGCTAAATGTTGAGCACTACTTGTTCCTACTATTAATCATTTTTTTGAAGGCATCATGAAAATCTACTTTTCCTAGCTTATTTCTTTTAATAAGCTTGGAAAAACATTCGATTAACTTTTGCTTTTCTGGAGATGAGCCTTTAAGTGCGTCATTTTCATACTCATCAAACACCATAACAGAAGCATAGATATGTTTCCAACTTTCTTTCCCATTAGTATATACAGTATATTTTTTTCCATTGGATAATAAATCAAGATTATTCCAGATTAAAATAGGTTGGTTACTGTTACTTGGGAAAATAACGTCGTCCCATTTCCCATATTTATCGAATACAACTTTATGGGTTTTAAATGCAGAATTTACACACTCAAATCTAACTTCACTATAGTTTATGGTATCATTTTTATAAACAGTGGTGTAGGTTTCATTTAAAATATTGGTATAACTATTTTTGTAAACGCGAGGACATTTATCCTTTTCATTACTTATTTTTTTCGATGAAGAACAACTTAATAATAAGAGAATTGCTAGAAGACTTACAATAATGAATTTCATAACTTTTTTTTTCAAAAATATGATTTTTTAAATTATATAAGACAATAATTCCATTCAATATGTAAATATTACCACTTGTCATAATTTCATTTTTGATTATTCATAACCAACTTACTTTTGAGAATATGATTCAAAAATAGAAACGATGAGTTTAATGAATATAAGACTAATTAAATTATTTTACCTCCTGATTTTTTCAGTATTTACAAATTGTGCTTACGAAGAAACGACTAGTGTATATGTTATTACTGATGATATTGATAATTTCTGGGAGGCTTACGATAAGATAAGAATGACCAATGATTCTGTTTTACAAAGACAATATCTTAAAGAATTATTTTTAGATAAAGGTACCGAAGGTTTAAAAGGAATGATGGAAGTTAAACAGTGTACTTCTGAAGATTATATTACTGCGATTAATAAGTATCCTAAGTTTTGGAATTCAGTGAGAAGTAATACTAATAGAGCAAAACAATTTGGAGAAGAATTGAAAGTAGGAGTAAATAAATTAAAAAAAATATACCCAGATTTAAAGCCAGTAAAAATTTACTTTACAATTAGTCCATTAAAATCAAATGGGACTACTCTAAATAATAAAGTGCTTATAGGTAGTGAATTGGCAATGACAGATAAAAATACTGTTTCTGCTGAATTATTAGGAAGATTAGGTAAAAACAGACGTAAATTTTTTGATACTAATCCAATACAAGATTTGCTACTGTTGAATATTCACGAATATGTTCATACACAACAAGAAGAAGCTTCAGACAATTTATTACATTATGTAATACGAGAAGGAGTAGCGGAATTTATTTCTGTAAAAGCTTTAGGACTTCCTTCAGCAATTCCGGCTATTAATTATGGAAAGAATAATAAAAGAGTTAGAGAAAAATTTGAAGAAGAGTTATTTGCAAATAATATATACGATTGGTTATGGAGCGATACAAAAAATGAATTTGGTGTTCGCGATTTAGGATATTATATAGGATATGCAATTTGCGAAAAATATTATGATCAAGTCCAAAATAAAAATGAAGCAATAAAAAAACTAATGACATTAAATTATAATGAGGTAAAAACAATCGAAAATTTTGTGGATAACACAAACTATTTCTCCGATACCTTAAAGAACTTACAAGAAAAATTCGAAAGAAAGAGACCAACGATAATAGAGATAAAACCCTTTAAGAATATGGAGCAGGAGGTTGATTACGAGTTAGATAGAATTACGCTTAGATTTTCTGAATCGATGAATCCAGAGTACAGGAATTTTAACTTCGGACCGTTAGGAAAAAAAGCAGCTATACAAATTAAAAGCATTCAAGGATTTTCAGAAGACAGAAAATTATTAACTTTTGAAATAGAATCATTATTACCAAATAAAAGGTATCAACTGGTTATAGGTGAAGGGTTTAAATCGTTAAATAATATTCCGTTAAAAAGTTTTTTGATAGACTTTAAAACTAAGAATTAAAATTTAGAAGTCATAAATTTGTGTAATTATAGAAGATGATCATGAGTTATTTTTTTTCAAAAAAGGCACTTCCTAATTATATTATTTGGTCTGTTACTATGTTACCAGCGTATTTTATAAAGTTTAGTGATTTAGGAAAAAGTAGGTCAATTATTTACTATCTAATAATTGAATGCTTAATATGGTTTACCCTTGGAGTCATATTAACTGCTGGGATACACTTTATATTAAACATTACAGGAGAAAAATCATCTCTTAAAAATAAGGTATTATATTTATTCTTTTCAATGTTGTTGGCATCTGTAGTTTTCAATTTAGTTTTTTGGCCAGTTTTAGACTTCTTTTACGAGTATTTTACGCAACAACAAAATTATCACGGAAAATTTGCCACGCGTATTTTTAATTGGTTTAATTGGGTAATCTGGTTCGTAAGTATTACTGCCATTGAGCTATTTTATAAAGTTAAACAAGCTAATATTCAAAATATAACTTTACAAAATACCTTAAAAGAAGCGCAATTGAATACATTAAAAGGACAACTGAATCCACATTTTATGTTTAATAGTTTAAATAATATTAAAGGACTAATGTTGGAAGATATACCAAGAGCCAGAAACATGCTCACTTCCTTATCTGAAACATTACGATATTCACTTAGGCAAAGTACTACAAATACAATCGATCTTGAAACAGAGTTAGAAATGGTTGAAAAATATATAGATCTTTGTAAAATTCAGTTTGAAAATAGGTTGTGTTTTAGAACCAATATTGATGAAAAATCACTTAAGATATTCATCCCACCGATGTTAATTCAAATGTTAATTGAAAATGCAATAAAGCATGGTATTTCTAATCTTAAATCTGGTGGTGAAATAGTATTAACCACATTAGTTGATAAAAAAGTTCTATTTATAACAATACAGAATTCAGGTAGTTTAATGAAGCATACTAAAACAACGCAGTTGGGGATTAAAAATATAAAAAAACGATTGAATCTTTTGTACGGAGATGAAGCTAATTTTGTATTAAAAGAGCATGAAGGAAAAGTAATAGTAACTATAGAAATACCTCTATCATGAAAATATTAAAAACAGTTATAGTTGAAGATTCTCGGTTAGCTAGGAATGAGCTGAAAGAGTTAATTAAAGACTATAAAGAGATTGAACTCATTGGAGAAGCTGAAAATGTTGATGAAGGATTTGAATTAATTATTAAAAACCAACCTGACTTGTTATTTTTAGATATTAATATGCCAGAGAAAGACGGTTTTCAATTATTAGAAATGCTCGATGAAATTCCGATAACAATCTTTACAACTGCGTTTGACGAGTATGCTATTAAGTCATTTGAATACAATACATTAGATTACTTATTGAAACCTATAAATACCAAGCGTTTTTCTAAAGCAATGGACAAGATTTTAGGCAATCAAAACAAAGAAGTAGGTATCGAAGAATCATTTAATATAGATAAACAAATTTTTATTAAGGAAGGTGAAAAATGTTGGTTAGTAAAGATAAAAAATATTGTGTTTTTTGAAATTGTAGGAAATTATACACGTGTATTTTTTGAAGGCAATAAAGCATTAATTTATAAATCGCTAATACAAATAGAAGATAAATTACCTAAAGATATATTTTTTAGAGCAAACAGACAGCGAATTATAAATATAAATCATATTGAAAGCGTGGTATCTTGGTTTAATGGAAGATTAAAAATAAAGATGTCTTCTGGAGATGAAGTTGAAATCTCTAGAAGACAATCTGTTTTATTTAAAGAACAGTTAAGTATCTAATTCTATTGCTGTTTGGTGATAACCCTTTCTCCTTTCGAATGACTGGTAAATTCAGGAGCATACATACTTTGTATTGTAGTTATTCCATTACTAAAATTTCCTTTATTATTTACACGAACATCATATTCAAAAACATAAACCCCTTTAGGTAAGCGATCAAAAAAGAAATGAGTTGCTGCGTCTTTAGTACTCTCATAATAACCCAGCCCATCTTGCCATTTGTATTTTGAAAATACATTAATAGGTTCAAAAGTAGAAGCACGCATATCTTTCATATGAATGAATTCCATGGACCTATCACTTCGTAATTCAATACGTACAGTAACTAAATCACCCACCTGTAAGTTTGTATTAGTAACATCAATTAGCTTTTTACCAGTATCAGTATTTACTTTTTTAAATAATTTTTTAGATAATTGTAAAGGTGTTTTAGCATTTGTAATTTTGTCTAAATCTTCAAAATATTGCCAGTATAAACCTCCCCAGGCTATACCTTTATCTTGTTTAGTTAACGACACCGTAGCCATTTTTGAATTCATCTCATTACCATCCCATGAAGTTTTAAAATAACCAGTACCAGCTTCTATTTTTGTGTTTACAAGTTTAGTTGGATTTATTGTTTTATCTCCAATTTTAACAGTAACTAATTCACTAGAGGAAATCCAATTGCTTCCTTGTAAAAGTAACGCATAAACAGCTTCAGAGGTAGCTTTAGTAGTTTTCCATTGACTTACTTGTTTATTTTTAAGCAACCATATTTTTAAATTATCAATAGTTGTAGTATCATTTTCTATTTCAGAAAAGGCTTCAATTAATAAAGCTTGAGTTTCAATTGGAGCTTGATGCCAATACCAACCTGCTTTATTCTCTTTCCAGTACATTCCTAATTCTTCAGAATTGATACTGTTTTCTTTTAACGATTTTAGAATTTTGTTAGCAAAAGCCACATTTTTAGTTCTAAATTGAACTAATGCAATCAATCCTTTTCCATATACGTTGAAGTTTTTCCAGTATGTTATCGATTGCTTTTTGTAGTATTCTATTGCTTCTTTTGTTTTTCCTTTTATCGAAATATTAGGATAAAAACTACGCATATAAAGGTATTGTAAGGTAAAATAACTTAGATGTTGTTTTGCTAAGAATTCTTTAGATTTTTTAAGACCATCCTTTTTTTCAATTTTCTTTGCTTGCTGAAGAAGTTCGGAGTAAATACGCGCAATTTCACTATCTAAAAATTGTACGGCTCTTTGTAGCATAGTATTGGTAGTTGGATCAAACTTCTGCACTCCTAGTTTTTGTAAATGACCAAACCCTGTAGCAATATGATTCGTAATATTTAAACTTGGATAACGTCCTCCTTTGAACCAAGGAAAACCACCAGTATTCATTTGAATATTTTGTAATTTTTGAATCGCACGATTTTGCTCATTATTCATTTTATTAAAATCAAATAATAGTGCAATACGTTTCTTTTGTTCTGTTTCAGATTGAGCGTCGCGTAACCATGGCGTTTCTTCAATAATTAACGACTTAAGTTCTTGGTTTTTTTCAAGGTTACTTAGTAATGCCTTGCTAGATTTCCATTGCTTAAATACTTCTTTTATTTTAGGATTTGAATTTGCAACATAACTAGCTAATGTGTTTGCATAAAAACGAGCAAAAGTTTGTTCAGCACATTCATGTGGATATTCCATTAAGTAGGGTAGTGCCTGTATCGCATACCAAGCAGGATTAGAAGTGACTTCTAAACTTAGCTTATGATGTTTTAAGGTTGAAGATTTTGTATTTTTTAGTTTATTTAAAGTAAATGTTTTCGTTTGATTTGAGCGTACCCACATTGGTAAAGTTTCAGTAACTAACATTCTGTTAGATACTATTGGTAAAACATTTTGCTCTCCGTCTGAAAAATCACCTGCTTTTGCTATAATTTTATATTGAACAGCTTGTATGGTTTCAGGAATTACTAAATCCCACGATACTGAGGTATTTCCTTTTGCATTTACAGTGAATGATTTCTGACTATTATTGTTGTTCAATTGATTGTTAATTTCTTTACCAGAAATTGCATCTGTTAGTATTAGAACACTTTCACCTTTAAGTTGCTTGTCGGTTAAATTACTAATTTTAGAACTTAATGTGATTTTATCTCCTTGTCTTAAAAAACGAGGAGCATTTGGTGTTACCATTAATTCTTTCTGTGTAACGGTAGTTAATGTTTTTGTAGCTGAATGTAATGCTTTGGTATGTGCAAGTAGTTGTAACTTCCATTTAGTTAAAGCTTCTGGAACAGTAAAATTAAAAGATATATTTCCGTTACTATCTGTAGTTAAATGTGGATAAAAGAAGGCTGTTTCTTGAAGATTTTTCCTAATTTTTACGGTGCTAAAATCAATCTTAGTGTTAGTCTCTTTTGCTGTTATAGTAGTTTTAGTTTCAGCAGAGGCTTCCATAACCATATCCGCCTCAGCTTCCATTTGATCACTAGAAACCATTTTCATCTTCTTATTAGCCATAGGAACAGCACTTCCTCTAATTCTAATATTTTCAGGTTTAGCTAACAAACCAGATCCCACAACAACCACTTCATCTAGCGCAGCTTCATCAGCTGATAGTGTAATAGAAATAGGAGTAAAATCGGTTACTTTTTGTTCAATAGTTTTAAAGCCGATATAACTAAAAACCAGAACATCTCCTTTGTTTACTTTTAAAGAAAAGTTACCATCAAAATCGGTAGTTGTTCCGAACGACGTTCCTTTGATAAGTACATTAACGAAAGGAATGAAGCCATCTGAATCACTTACCGATCCAGTAATTTTTCCATCAAATTTAGTACGTTGTAACTTTATGTTTCTTAAGTAACGCCTGTTTGCCCAATGCTGATTGGTTAAACTAAAACCAAACCAATTTAAACGATCATAGTTTTGATTAGGAATATATGGTAAAGCTTTGTATAAATTAGTAAATTGAAATGCGGTATTTTGAAAACTTATATTCGCATTTATTGCTGATGAAGTATAGTATTTAGGACGATAAAAAGGGTTAAAACTCCATTCATGGTTTTTAAATTGATCTAATGAAGCGTCATACATACTCGCTAACAATTCTGCAGCTATTTTATCTTTTTTATTTCCTTTTACTTTAAAACTCCATGTCTGTTTGGAACCAGGTTGTAGTTTATCTCTAAACGTATTTGTTGTAAGCTCTAAATCTGTATTAGGATAAGGAACAGCTATAGTTTTACTATTATTAATGAAGGCGTTGTGGTTTACATAATAGTATTTGATACCAAAACCTCCAAGATCGTTTTTCTGGACAGGAATTTTTATAGTTTTACTATCTCTATTCAAATGTATATAATGCGAAGCTACAATTTGATATTGCTTTTCAATAAATAGCATAACGGTAATATCACTAGCGTTAGTACTTACTGTAATTTCAGCAGTGTCACCAACAGCATAAGATTCTTTATTTGTATTAATGGCAACAATTTCATTATCTAGAGGAAGCTTATCAGATTTTGAGAAAACTTTGAAGTAATGCTTATCAGTTACAGATTGTCCAAACTTATCTTTAGTAATTAGTTCGATTACGTAATTACCAGACTTCCATTTTTTTAGATTGGATAACTGTAGTTTTTTAGATGTTTTTGTATCAAATGTTGAGGTAAATACCGTTACAGATTTTTCCCAGTTAATTACTTTATCTTCGTTAGTGTAGGCATCGTATGGAAATTTATCTCTAAATTCTTTTACTGGAATAATTTGATAATCTGGTGCTTCCCATGTTCTTTTTCGTAAAGTATTTTTTGGTGCTTTTAATTTAGAAACAGTAACAGTACCAGAAGCGTTTATAAATTCACCATTCAAATTTTTTGTTTCTATAGTAACTGTTTGTGTTTTATCTGATTTATCGACTCTATCTACCATTCCTATAGTTGCAGTTAAGGCATGATAGCCAACTTTTATTGAAGTGGTAGTACTTCTAGTTTCTCCATTTATATCAGTTACATCAGCAGCTACTTCATATACAAAAACTGGTAAATCTTTTTTAGATACATTGTCGTCTGGTAAGGCTTTAAAACTTATAGAAAAGTTACCATTTTCATCAGTTTTAGTTTCTCCATTACTAATTTCTTGAGGTTCTGCGTAAAAACTTGTTCTATACCAATACCACCATCTTGGGTACTGTACTTTTCTATGTACACGATACACAACTTTAGCTTCAGAAATATTGGCTCCTGAGTAAGCCTTAGCAAATCCGTTTGCGATAATGCTATCGTTTAATTTATAGCTTTTAGTAATTGGATTAAAATCAGCTTCAAATTTAGGCCTCTTGTATTCTTCAATACTAATATAGTGGTAGCTCTGTTTGCCTTTTATAGTTGTAATTAATGTGAAGTTACCCGTTAATACTGAACTAGGAATTATGAACTCTCCAGAGAATGAGCCAAAGTCATTCGTTTTAAGTTGTTTTTCTTTTACAACTTGATTATTGACATCTCTTAGCGTAATCGTAACTGCAGTGTTTTGAATTATTTGAGATGTATTCTTTTGTTGATATAATGAAATTCCTTTGAAATGGATAGTTTGATTTGGTCTGTAAATACTTCTGTCTGTGAATAAAAAAGTTTGAGTAGAGGAGTAGAGTTTATTAGTGTTTCTATAATTACGATCAATATATAATTTGCCAAATTTAGCATTATCATTTTTATGAGTAACTGTTACTTCAACGCCATTATAATAACGGTTAGGGATATATGAAAATTCTCCATTCTTATCAGTAATAAATGTTTTATCTATAGTATTGTCACGATTATATCTTGGATTATTTTTAAAATTAACTTTGGCACTTTTTAAAGGCTTACCCGTATTTCTATCTACGATTTGATATGTATCATTAGTTCTTCTTGTAATAAATGTTAAATCAGTGATTTGAATATCAGTAACTCCAAACATGCTAGCTGAAGTTAATTTCTCATCTTTTGATGCTACAATTAAATAATGTCCTTGATTTAATTTAGGAACAATAGTTTCTGTAGTATGTTTAACATAGTCATTATTATTACGTAATTGAGTACTCCATTTATTTGTAGGTGTTAGTGAAGAAATAAGAGCTACTTTTTTCTTCACTTCATACATTTTATTAAGTTTTTCTAATTCTTTGTTACTAATTTTATAACTAGTAAAAAATAGCGTATCAATATTTTTATATTCAACTAAAACTTTAGAGAATGTTAGTATAGGAGTGTATTTTTCTGCCGTAATTTGAACCTGTTCTTGTTTGATTTTAGCTTTTAGATAATTACATTTTTTAGCAGCTTTAGAGTTCGGGAACTTAGTAATTACTCGTTCACAAATCTTTAGTGCTTCTCTATTTTTAAATTCATTTCTTGTTATTTTATTTTTTTGTGATGAATCAGCTAGTTGATTGTAAATTGATGCAATTTCATAACTATATAAACCAGATTCGCTTTTATCGCTTAACAGGTTTTGACTCGTCTTTAGTGTTTCTAAATATTGAGATTGTTTATTTTTAAAAGTTGCATGCGTGTATATGAAATTTAAACGCTCCAGATCAACATCAACCAAAGCTTTCATATTCTTTTGGTTTATATGAAAAGTGATTAATTCTTGATAAATTTTTAAAGCATTGAACTGTAATGATTCTAAGTCTTTTGTTTTTATTTTTGTTGTAGTAAACTGATTTGCTTCACATAATAAATCTTCATCATCTAATTTAAACTGATACGTTGGTTTCGTAATATGTGTTTCATTTTTTTTATAAAATTCTAAGGCATTATGAGCTAAAAAATCAAATAGTGTAGGACGGTATTCTTTAGCACCTTTTACAATTGTTAAAATGGCCTCAAAATCATAAATATTTACCTTTTGTAACTTTAGTGTCTCTTGTAAAGAAGCTTGGTATTGTTTGTGAATTTCTGAAAACAATGTTTTTAAGTCCCAAGTTCTAAAGTCATTAGGAGTTACCTTCTCGGCTGTTTTCGTACGATTATAAAATTTCCAACGGTATTGATTGAAGTACTGCCAGTACAAATTAGCTAGAATATTTTGTAAGATATTTTTCGTTGGAAATTTATTCTGAGCAATATGTGTTTTAAGTTCATCTATTATTTTAAGTTGTGCATCTTCTTCTAAAATAAGAGAAAACTTACTCTTATAAAGTAACGTTTTAACTAGTTGAGGAGCATTATTATCTGATATAGCTTTCTTATAAATGTCATCAACTATATTTAATGCAGATTTTGGTAAACCATCAATTTCAAATTGGTATACTTTTTCCCAAAGATTTTGATAATTATTTTGAGCTTTTAATGTTGTTGAGAATAATAATAACATTGAGAATATAATCAGTTTCTTCATGAGGTAATTTTAATCTAGCTTAAAAGTACGTTAAGTACTACAATATAATAAAGTTAAAATAAGTAAACTATTGTTTTATTTGGGTTAACTATTTGTTTTAATTAGTTTATTACTAGTAATTAAATAAATAGGTGATCCGAAAAATAGCTATTTCGTATAAGATGAAAGAATCTCCTAAAGGAAAGTACTTTATACGATTACTTTAAAATTGGGTTTTTTCGTAGTGATTTTGGAGATTACTTCTCAGATTGGTTTATAGCCTGAAGTAATTAGATATTCTTTTCCATTAAAATCGCTAAGTATTTTTATTTTAGTTATAATATTTTTTTTACTACAAATTCGCAACGTCTATTCAATTCATGTTGCTCTTCAGAACAGGCTTCTTCTGTTTTACATTGAATTAATGGCTTTGTTTCACCATAGCCAATAGCAGAAATCCTGTCGGGTTCAATACCATTTTCTAAGAAATACATTCTAACTGAAGTAGCTCTTTTTTGTGAGAGTTCTAGATTGTATCTGCTTTTACCTCTAATATCAGAGTGAGTACCTACTTCAACAATCATATCAGGATACTTTTTCATTAAAGCAATAACCTTATCAATAGCTTTTTTACTATCTCGTCGTAAATACCAAAGTTTATAATCGAAGTTAATTTCGTCAGTTTTAACAATGATTCGATCTTTCTCTTTTTCTATATCTTTTTCGTTTTCAACTATTTCTTTTCTTCTATTTTCTTTTTGAAGTAGCAGTTTTTGTTTGTTTTTCAGTTTTAAGGCTGCTTCGCTTTTTAGTTTTAAAGCCAATGCTTCTTTTTTCTCTTTTTCAAGAAGAGCCAGAGATTTTAAGGTCATAGAAACATCATTATCTTTATTTCGTATCTTCTTTAGTGTTATACTTTTTTGGTTTTTAGTATATCCTTTTTTTGAGGCTTTGATTAAATAAGTAGTTTCACATTCAACTTTAAATTTGAATCTTGCATCATTAGCAGTATTAGTTCTTGCAATTTCTCTTTGGTTACTATCATATACTACAACCATTGCATTATTTAGTATAGCACCAGTACTTTCATCGGTTATAAGACCAGAAATAAACTGCTTACATGTTTCTATTTTTAACGGTTTTTCTTCAATAAGCTTGTAAATATCATCTCCACCTTTTCCTCCAATTCTGTTAGACGCAAAAAAACCTTCTTTAGTTTCAGAGTTTATGTTGAAAGAAAAGTCGTCATATCCTGAGTTAATAGGAAAACCTACGTTATCTGGTTTCGAAAAATTAGTATTGGTAATTTTACTTACAAAAACATCTAATGAACCAAAACTAGGATGACCATCTGAAGAAAAATACAATTCATTAGTAGTACTTACAAACGGGAATTGTTCTTTTCCTAAAGTGTTTATAGTGTTGCCTAAATTTTTAGGTGAGCTAAAACTATTGTCGCTATTAATCTTTACAGCATATAAATCAAAAGACCCAAAACCTCCTGGCATATCTGAGGCAAAATACAGTGTTTTTTCGTCAGGACTTAAAGCTGGGTGTTCGGTAGAAAAATCATCAGAATTAAAAGGAAGCGAATTAATATTTTGCCAAACACCATTAATCAATTCAGCTTTATATAATTGAACATGCGTGATTTTTTTAGCATCTGTTTTCCTTTTTCCTTTTGTAAAATTATTTCGGGTAAAGTAAGCTGTCTTTCCGTCTTTAGTAAAGATAATATTCGATTCGTGTAATTTTGAATTGATTTTATCAGAAAAAGAAATAGCAACACTGTCTCCTAAATGTATTTTAGTTGTTGGTACTTTATAGAGATCTAAATAATGTTGACCATTCCAACCAAAACGTTTTCCATAAACTTCTTTTTTGGGAGCTGCAAATACGATTGAATTTTCTTTTTGAATAGCGCCAAACTCAGATTCGTTAGTATTTATTCCTAAATTTTCAATAGCAAAACGTTGTCCTATGGCTTGTATGTTTTCTAAATAATCAATTTCTTGTGCCAGTTTGGTAAACTTTTCAGGATTATTCTTTTTGTAATAGCGTTGTAATATTTTATATGCAAGTTTGAGTTTTCCTTTTGCTTTTAATGTGTTAGCGTATTTTATGTAGTGTTCTTCAAGAACTAATTTTTTGTAATTTTTAAGCAAATATTTGTAATTCACAGAAGCCTTTTCCATATTATTTAAAAAATAGTAGGAGTCGGCTAAATTTTTAATAGCATCAAAGCTTTCTTCTTCTTTTATTGCTTTTTCAAACAAAGGAATAGCTTCAGTATAAAAGGTTCTTTCAAAATACTTATTGGCTCTTTTTAAATTTCTGTTTTGCGAGAAACAAATAAAAGAAGAGCAGCAGAACAATAGTATATAACTTAGTTTTTTCATCGTTTAATTTTTAGAAAAATCTTGGAGATTTATCGTATCCTTTTTTCAATCCTAGTGTATCGAAATCAAATAGCATCATAATTTCGTGAGTACCAGAATTAAAGTTCCCTAAGTTAGTTGTGGTATAGTCAAATGCATACCCAACTCGTAACGAATTAAAAACCCTGATATTAAACATAGCGCTAATTGCATCATTCAATCTGTAAGAAATCCCACCTTCAATACGATCATTAAATAAAACATTTACAGCGGTATCTAAAACTATAGGAGAACCTTTTACTCCTTTCATCATAAAAGAAGGTTTTAGTTTTACAATATTGCTAAGTTTAAATACGTAGCCACCATTAATAAATAGATGTATTTCTTCTCCACCAATAGTGTTTAATCCGTTTTTTTCTTCAAAGTGTTTAGATTTTAAAAGGTTGGGTATTGCTATACCGAGATAATAATCGTTGGTAAAATAAAACAACCCAGTACCAATATTAGGAAATAATTTATTTTGAGATTCAAAGGCAAGATCGGTGGGGATAAAACCTGTGGTAATATCTTCATCAGGAAACCTGAAGTTATTAAAGTTAGTGTTAAAGCTTGTAAACCCAGCTTTTAATCCAAAAGACAAACGATGACCTTCAGCAATTTTTAGAATGTAAGCAAAATCAGCATAAATATTATTTTCTTTTAAAACACCATCACCAATATCATCAGTAATTATGGAAATTCCTGTTTCAATAGTAGTACTTATAGGAGCATGGATAAAAAAATTATATGTTTTAGGTGTACCAACAGCAGAAACCCATTGCCTTCTGTGCATTACACCAAAATTAATGATTCCTAAATCATTAGTTACATAAGCAGGGTTTACTACATTTTGATTGTACATGTATTGCGTGTATTGTGGATCTTGTTGTGCAAAGACCTGGAAAACAAAACAGATACATATAAGGTGTATTAATTTTTTCATAAGCTTTTTGAATTTATTTACTTAGGTATATTCTACCTTGTTTTGGAGGAAGACTGTCTTTATTATAATTTAATATATAAAAGTACACACCATTTATAACTTCATTTCCTGAAGTATTGTTTCCATTCCATTTGGCGTTGTTTATGTCCCCCTTAAATAAAGACTGTCCATATCGATTAAAAATTTCAAATTCATAGTTAGGGTAGAAGAACTCTATATAAGGAATGAAAAAATAATCATTAGTTCCATCATTATTGGGTGAAAAACCATCAGGAATAAAGAAGTCATAATCTTCAGGATTACATTTTGATAAATTAAAAGTTATCGGAATTCGTTGCCCTTCACATGCTGTTATAGGATCTATAAATACAGCATAATATGTAATATTTTGTTCAATAAGGTCGCTGTTACTTAATTCATTTCCATCACTATCAGCATCGTACCATAAAAGATTAAAATTAGTGTTCTCAGTAATTTCTGATTCAATATCAAATAAGGTAAGCTTATCAAGAGCACATCTTTCTGTATTACCATTAAATTCTGGGGTAGGAGGATTTACCACTGTAGCTTTAAATTCAGTCCTAATATTGTGTTCACAAGTATCAATTCTTTCAACCGCAAAATAAGATATTCCGTTTTTTATGATTGTATTACTACTTAACTCATTTCCACCAGTTGGTGAGTCATACCAAATAATTTCTCCGTTTTCTGCTACGGCTTCAAAGTCATTTAAAGTTAATGTATCTAAACTACAAAAGAAAGGAGTAGTATTCCCTGTTATAACAGTTGAGGTTGTAATAATTTTTACAGTAACTAAAGCTCTATCTGAACTTTCGCAACTATTAGCAGGATCACTAGCAGTAACATAATACGTTTTTCCATCTTCTAAAGTTGTATTATTATTCAAAGGAGTAGAAGTTGTTTCATCTTGATACCATGTAAGATTTGTGCCTGTAGTAATAACTATATCTGATAATGTAGGTGCATTAGGAGAAAAATTAGCTGCACAAAACACTTGATTCAAATCTAGTGTAGGAGGATCAGGAATCCCAGCAATTGAGAAATTTTTTGTAATCTCAAAATCAAATTTTGTTCTACAAGGGTTTGTGTCATTTTGAATACTTTTTAAGATTACTTGATAATTACCTGCTTCAAGAGAAGAAATATCAATATCTAAATTAGCACTTCCTCCGCTTGAATTATAGCTGATAGTATTATCTATTAATACATTGGTTGTACCAACCTCAACTACTTCGTAAGTTATTGTGTAGGTTCCATCACCGATTGGAGGTGCGTCAATTTCTGCTTGAATTTTAGTTGCATTGCATGTATTATCAATAATTAGATCTAACTTAATTTCATCTGGTATCAAAGAAGCTTCAAAAACATAATCGAGACAATCTAAACCAGACTTAGCAGGGTTTGTAATTTTAATTTTATATTGTTTTGTGTGTACTGGAAAGTCAGATATATCTATAGGTAAAATGGCATTTCCGTTGGAAAAGCTTATAGGTTGATTCAAGAATTGAACACTACCACCATTAGTTAAATCTTCAACGGTATAACTAACAAGAAAATTAGCATTTGATAAATTACCTCCAGTATCAATATGTTCAGATATATTTAACAATACATCATTACCTTCATAACATCTTTTTTCTATTGAAAACTTAGTGTCAAATACTAAAAAATCAGCGCTGTTAATTTTAAGAGATTTACAAGTAATTCCATCTATATTATTAATTTCTTTAACTCTAATAAAGTATTTGCCAGGAGCAGTTGTAGGATCGGATATAGTAAATGAATGCGAGGCTATTAACGATGGTAATTTATGAGATAAGGAAATGCTATTTTGTATACCAGTAAAGACAATATCATTTGTTGTAGCATTAACGATCTCGTATACTAAATCATGAGAAAAATCTACAGGGTAGGTACTTTCGTAAAAGATATTAATTCTGAGGCTACTACCATCACATATGTTGTCAACAGAAAAGTTACCAGTTATATTAGGTATAGAAAGTGTAACAATACTTGTTTTTTCTGAACAAACTCCGTGTTTAGAAAAAACTGTATATTCAAAATCATAGGTACCAGGACCAAAATTAGCATATATTTCTTCTACATTAATTATAGAGTCTGTAGGTGACGTAATTTGATTAGTACCGCTTAAATCAGACCAAATACCATCTTTATCTTCTCCTTCTAGCCAATCGAATAAATTAATATTAGTAAACAAAGAAAAATCTTCAGACTCACAGATAATAATATCTGAGGCTTCTCCAGCTTCGGGAGCTCTGTGTACTTCTAAAACTACTTTTGCAGTTCTAGGGAGACAAGTATCTACTTCTAATGTAGTATAGATAAAACTATATGTTCCTGGCCCAGCTGCTTCAGCATCAAAAAATTGATTGACTAAAAAACCAGTAGCGGTAGATATATCTTCGGTCCATTTTCCATTGGTATCAGCATTTAAATCAGTAAGATCATTATCCAAAAATGTATATAGATTTACAGCTGTATTGTCACTACATGCGTTAGCGCCACCATCTACATTATCTTCTCCAGGATATCCTCCTAAATTTATCGTTATAGTTGCACTTTCATCACAGGAGGAATTGGTATAAGTAAAAAGGTGCATACCAGCTCTATTAATACTCCATAAGTTTAAAATTCCTGTATTAGTATCTAAAGCAAAATTATTTGCTGGATTTAAACTACTCCACGTTCCTCCAGTTGTTGGAGATCCTAATAATTGATCGAAGAGATTATAGTTTTTAAAAGTTATGTCTGCCTCTTTATCACAAATAGTAACAGTGTTACTTTCTCCTGCACATTGAGAGAAAGCATAACTACCAAAAATTAAATGAATTAGAAATAGTATAAGTAAGCTTTTTCTTCTTTTCATAAGAATAAAAATTTCATTTCAAATTAGCAATGTAAATCATGCGTATCACATGTTTTTCGGAAGTAAAAGTATAACTTTTCTAATTTTTATTTACAAATATCTAATCTTTTAACATAGGTGTACAACAGAAGCGTTTTTAGTTTATATTATTTGAATAATATTTTGCTAAATTATTGTGTTAGAGTTTCTTTACAAGGGTTAAAAAGCATTTCTAAGTTTTTATAGGTTTAATACTAAAATTACTTAGTATTTTTATCTAAATTTTAGATTTAGGATGAGAATACATTTTATAGCTATAGGTGGAAGCGCTATGCATAATCTTGCATTAGCATTACATGAAAAAGGATATCAAGTAACTGGAAGTGATGATACTATTCATGATCCTTCAAAAACTAGATTAAAAGCTAAAGGATTATTGCCACAACAATTTGGTTGGTTTCCAAATAAAATAACATCAACTATAGATGCTATTATTTTAGGAATGCATGCGAAAGAAAATAATCCAGAATTATTAAAAGCGCAGGAACTGGGATTGAAAATATATTCATACCCAGAGTTTTTATACGAGCAATCTAAGCATAAAACCAGAGTAGTTATTGGGGGTTCACATGGAAAAACTACAATTACTTCAATGATTTTACACGTGCTTAACTACCATGAAAGAGAAGTGGATTATATGGTTGGAGCCCAATTAGAAGGCTTTGAAACTATGGTTCATTTAACTGAAGAAAATGATTTTATTGTTTTAGAAGGTGATGAATATTTGAGTTCTCCAATAGATCGTAGACCAAAGTTTCATTTATACAAACCCAATATTGCTCTTTTAAGCGGAATAGCTTGGGATCATATAAATGTTTTTCCAACGTTTGAAAACTATGTGGAACAGTTCGAGATTTTTACTGAATCACTAACGAATGGGGGGATTATGGTGTATAATGAAGAAGATATTTGTGTGAGAGAGCTTGTAGAAAATTCAAAGCATCATATAAAAAAATACCCATATACAACGCCAGATTTTTCTATTGAGAATGGTATAGCGTATTTAGATACAAATGAAGGAGCTTTACCTCTTGAAATTTTCGGGAAACATAACTTACAAAATTTAGCAGGAGCAAAATGGATTTGTCAACATATGGGAATTGATGAAGAAGATTTCTATGAAGCTATAGCAACTTTTAAAGGAGCTAGTAAGCGTTTAGAGAAGATTGCAGAGAGTCCATCAACGGTTGTTTATAAAGATTTCGCGCATTCACCATCAAAAGTTAAAGCAACTACCGAAGCTGTCAAAGAACAATATAAAAATAAACAAATTCTGGCTTGCTTAGAATTACATACTTACAGCAGTTTAAATACTGGTTTTCTGTCTGAGTATAGAAAAACTCTTGAAAGAGCCGATAAAGCCGTTGTATTTTATTCACCGCATGCAGTTGAAATTAAACAGCTAGAGGAAATATCCGAAACTCAAATAGCAGAAGCTTTTGATAGAGATGATTTAATTATTTATACAAATCCGGAAGAGTTTAAAAACTTTTTATTTACAGAAAACTTATCAGATACAGTTTTGTTACTTATGAGTTCAGGTAATTACGGAGGTCTAAACTTTGAAGAAGTTAAAGATTTGGTTTAGGCTTTTTTAATCCTAATTGAATAAGTTTTTGTTGTTGCCATTTTTTGCTTGTTATTTTTTTAAGTAACCAATTTTTATATTCTTTAGAGAAAAAAGATTTATAAATAATTGTAAGTCTTTTTGTTATAAATAATTTCCTGGTAATCCGTTGTTGCTTTAATTCTCTTACAGTGATTTTCTCAAACTTTGTTAATGCATTTTTAGTTAAATTATTACTGTCAAAGTGAATACTGTTGCTATTCAGAGTATAGGTAGTTATGGCAAGAAAATTATTTAAAGGATTAAATAGCTTATGGAATTTAGTTATAGATTCTAGAGAATTTACTTTCTGAGATAGTAAAAAGACATCGTAGCTATTTCTTAATGCTATGTTATTATAAAACTGTCCGTCATCATTAATTTGTTTGGCAATTATTGATAAAGATAGTTGGTCTTTATAACTTAAAAAGTTAAAACTATTTTTTGTTAGAATAGTTTTAGAAACTATACAATAATTAAATTCGTTATCATACTTATTAATTAATAATCTTTTATGTACTTCAAGTGCAGCTATTCCTGACTCATTTGTAAGTCTTGGGTAATGTTTGAAGTCGAGGTAATTTTCAGGTCTGGAAGAATAACCAACTGTTTTTAAAATTTCAGGAGTTTTATCATAATCTTCCAAATCAACAAGGAAGTCAATATCACCAACCATACGTTCTCCAATATCATTATAAAGTCCTTCAAGTAAATTTCCAGTACCTTTTAAGAAGATAGGTGTAATATTATGATCTAGCAGTAGCTTATTAATTTCTTTGGCTTGCGCTATAATTTGTTGATTACGTTCTCTATTCAATTGTGTAATATGCTCCATATATTCAACTAAATCATTTGGAACATAATTCAAAAAGTTAGCTTTTTTTAAATTACAATATAATGCAGGGAAAACATAGTGAGCAGTACTTACCTTTACTATACTATCCCAATCGACAGTCGCTTCTTTTAACACTTTCTCAACGATTATATAATTATGTTTTTCATGGTTTATGGTTAAACATTTACCAATAAAAAATAAGGCTTCTTTAAATGTCATCATTTAATATTTTTTTAATGGTTTTTACCATTTTATCGTTATTTGAGTAAGATAATTGATAACAGTTTAAATGCTTGAACCAATTTAAGAATGTAGTAACATTTTCAGGAGTACTAGATATCCATGAATCTGGAACTAATTGTTGAAAAGCTTCTACTTTAGAGATTACTTTAAAGTCAAGATCACTATTTGGAATGTATTTTATGAAAACAATATCATTACAAGGAAGGTTAAGGTTATAATCTGAATTATTTGGAGGTAGAAAACGGACAATTTTTTGTAAACGTTTAAAATGAAACTCAGCAGTATTTTCCAATTCAGGATATAGAGGTAATAGTACGGGCAAACTATTTCTTTTTATTGAAATAGCAGAAGGGAATGTGTGTACATGTTGTTTTGACGTGTCTACAGGAACAAAATCGTCTGCTAGGCAAGTTAAACCATTTGCTTGTAAGATAGAAAGAGAAGTGCTTTTACCATTACCAGAATCTCCAAGTAACAAAATAGCTTTTTTATCATTAGCCAATCCAGAAGCATGAAAAACACCTAACCACTCATCTTCAGGTTTCTGATGCATCATTTGTACTAGAAGCATAGAAAATTTACCTTGAAAATAGTGGATATCTTTACGATGCCATACTCCAATAAATTTTTGGTTTTCAAAAAGAATAGTATTCTCATTTTCTGTATAAATTTGATAATGCTTTGTGAAATTTTCAGTCTTTGGTATTTCTAAATGAGAAAATTTTGGATGAATCAAATATTCTTCGAAATCAGATTGATAATCAATTCTAAATATGAGATTCTCGATTTTATAAAACTTCAGTGCTTTATAATTAGTGACTGGTTTCTCAGAAAAGTTAATAGCTACGCTCTTTTCTTTAGAAGTGTTTTTTTTATAAAGATTGATGTAAACATCGTTAATGAAATTATTGGCCTCTTTTAGAGGTATATTCAAACTATCTGATAAATCATTAGAAATAATATCAAAGTGAATTTTATGATTGATACTAATTAATATATCGGCAACCAAATGTTCAACTACTATATACTTATTAGTAGTAGCAAACCATATTACAGATTTACCGTCTATTTCTTCTCTAATTAAAAGATTATCCATAGCTTCAAAAATAATAAAACCCCAAGTAAATCTTGAGGTTTTATTATTTTTTTAGAATCCGCCACCAGGTGGCTCAGGAGAAGCAGCTTGTGCTTTCTTTGGATTTAATATTAAGTAGGTTCCTAAAGCAGTTAATGCTGTATATTTACCATAATAACCTATTTTTTTCAATGCCTCTTTACGAGTTATATCTTCTTTATGTTCTTTGTTATTTATGTCTTTTTTCATAATAAGTAGTTAAAGGATTATTATTCTAAAACAATTTTTTTAGTAATTGTACCTGTGTTAGTATTTAATTTCACTACGTACACACCAGAAGATAAAGAAGGTAATTCAATTAGGCTGGTATCATTTGAATTTACATTTCTATTTACTAACTCTTCACCTAAAATTGAATAAACTTTTAAGTTAGCTTGAGTTTGTAAGCCTGAAATTGTTATCTGTTTACGATCAGATTTGTAAACACTAATATTTGAATTAGCATGAACATCTTCGCTACTCAATACTTTAGAAGAAGTATGGATATAAAAACGCCCAACACCATTTTGAGCATTTTGTAATGTTACTGTATGGCTTTGTTTAGAGATATTAGTATAGGTATTGTTAGTTCGATCTTCTAAATATACTTCAATACCGTTTGGTAAGTTTTGGCTAGATGCAGAAAAAATAATTTCTTTATTGGCTTCAGTAATTAATCCCACAGGAATAATTATTGTTTCTAAATCTGTATCGGGTAATGTTTGTATAGCTAGTTTTCTACCATCACTGTTACTTAATAATTCTGTAAAAACAGCAAATTCATGCTCTATTCCTCCGAATAATTTTGAATCGTAACCATTATCAAACTCTTTTGTTTTATCAGCAGCATAAAAAACTTTTGTTGATTTTTTATCGCTTCCATTTTCAATAAATAGCTCAAAAGATGGAAGAGGAGCTTTTCTCATAAAAGTATCAGTATTCTGATGACTTTGATTTGCTGTTGAAAAAGTAAAATTATTACTTGCTTTTGCTTCTACGAAGAAACCTTGAGCAGGCGCAATTTCAATAGGATTTATAGCATTGTATGTAACATATTGGCTGCCGTCCCATAACCATACTGTTTCTTCAAAAAGTAAGCTAGTATTACTAGATGTAAGAGTACCAGAGTTTACATACGATGTAAATGGGTTACCTACAAGATTAAAAGAATTAGCTCCATTAAAGATTGTATAACTTACATTAGAGGTATTCATAGTACCTGTGAAAAATATATCAGCAGCAGCAGCAAGTTTTATAGAGTACCCCTGTCCGTTATTTAAGCTACCAGTAGAAGTGCTATTTTGATATTGCCAAGGTGAAGCATTACTACTATCATAGGGAGCTAAACCTAAATGATTAGTATCAACAGTACCGTTAGCTAAAGTATGATTGGAAATAATATCTTCAATAGTTTCTCCAGATACTGGAGGAGAAACTAAATACCAGTTTGTAGTTGGTAGATTTCTTTGGTAAGTAACTTCACCAGCAACAGCGGCATTAGCAATTACTGAAGCTCCAGAAGCAATATTAATTGAATTTACAGTTACAGCCGACGATATAGTTGGGTAGTTTGTTAATCCTGTAGGTATAACTACATCTGATGTGTTAAGGGGAATAGAATTTGAATTCCAGTTTGTAGCCACATTCCAATTATTGTCAGTAAGTCCAGTCCATGTAATTGGGGCAAATGAAGACCAAGAAATATTATCAATAATTACTTGTTTAGAAGTAATGTTTCTTATTTCAATTGTGAAATCTCCTTCTACGTTGATATTTTTTACTTCAAAAATGTATTTATCTTTATCGTCTGCATCGTCAAATCTAATAGATTCTCCTCTAGAAACATTATTTATAAATAACTCAACTTGTCTATCACCAGAGCCTGTAAAGCCTTTGTATAAAATAACAGAAAAATCTTTTATTCCTCCAGAAATAGTACTAGAAGTAATTTTACTATTACCACTGCTGTGTCTCAACATTAATGCATTACCATCTATTCCAACAGCATTTGCGTCTCCAGCTTCATCCCTAGATTCAATGTATGACCAAGTTATTCCATTATTACCTAAAAAGCTTCCATCTGTATAATTGCTAGTAGCATTGGAATTTGTGAAATCTTCAATTTTAGGAGCTTCGTCATCTGATACTGTAATTGTATGTTGTCCAGTAGTGATAACGACTCCTTCTGAAGTAGTTTCAGTAATATTTAAAATTATGGTTTCACTATCAGTATCTGCATCGTCTTTAATAGTTACAGATACGTTCTGGGTACCATCACTTGTAAAAGAAAGTGAAGAGGTATTTAAAACGTAATCAGAAGCTTCTGCTGTACTTGCCGCATCTACAGAGATTGCGATATCAACAGGGTTACTACCGTAATCTAACATAGTAACGGGAATATTAACTGAAATATCTGAATTACCTTCATTTTGATTACTTGAAGCCATATCGAAATTAACTTTAGGGTTCGACGAAACAGCGTTCCCCTCAACTAGAACATCATCAATCCATAGTAAACCAGCTCTTGTAGAGGAAAAGTCAAAACTAACTCCAAAGCTATTATCAAAAGTATAATCGTTATTAATACCAGTTCCTTGAGAAACTAAGTTATCAAATCCACCATTATTATCTACTAATAATTCCCAGTTTCCAGTATTAGTTCTTGTGATTCTAATTCCGTAAGTATCATTAGCATCCCAATTGACAGCTGATGTAATTATTGCTCCATCAGCGGCACCGTCTGTTACTTTCCATAGTGTAAGGATATCTGACGATCCAGAAAGATTGACACCAACTGCGTATCCATCAACAGTATTACCGTTTAAATCGTTATCGTTGGCAGTTAGATATACCCAGAATCTATTTGCTCCTGAAGGATCCCAATTTCCATTTTTAAGATTAAATTGCCAGGTAACATTTTGTGTAGTTAAATCTAAAGTAGAAATATCGTGATAAATGTAACTCTCATCTGATACTCCTGATAAATTGTGTTTCAAAGAGTTCGTTGCAGTTATTGGAGAGTCAGTCGAGTTTGTCCAATGACCTGCAGTACCTTGAACCCATCCAGTAAGATTTCCGTCTTCGAAGTTATCATTTATTACTTGGCTATTAACCGTTAATATTAAGAGGTTGAATAATATCAAGTAGATTAAAAAGTATTTTTGTTTCATGTCTTGTATATGTTTTTAGCGTGTACAAATTACTAAAAATCAAGGTTTAGACCCAAAAACATTTAAATCTTTACATAATAATAACATAATAACATAATAACTAAAAAAACCTCAAGATTTTCTTGAGGTTTTTTTAGTTATTATGTTATTAGAACCCGCCACCAGGTGGCTCAGGAGAAGCAGCTTGTGCTTTCTTTGGGTTTAATATTAAGTAGGTTCCTAAAGCAGTTAACGCTGTATATTTACCATAGTTACCTATCTTTTTCAGTGCCTCCTTACGAGTTATATCTTCTTTGTTATTTATGTCTTTGTTCATAATAAGTAGTTAAAGGATTATTATTCTAAAACAATTTTTTTAGTAATTGTACCTGTATTAGTATTTAGTTTCACTACGAATACACCAGTAGATAGAGAAGGTAATTCAATTAGGCTAGTGCCATTTGAATTTATATTTCTATCGATTAACTCTTCACCTAAAATTGAATAAACTTTTAAGTTAGCTTGAGTTTGTAAACCTGAAATTGTTATCTGTTTACGATCAGATTTGTAAACACTAATGTTTGAATTAGCAAGAACATCTTCGTTACTTAACACTTTAGAAGAAGTATGAATATAAAAACGTCCAACACCATTTTGAGCATTTTGTAATGTTACTGAATGACTTTGTTTAGATATATTAGTGTAGGTATTGTTAGTTCTATCTTCTAAATATACTTCAATACCGTTAGGTAAGTTCTGGCTAGATGCAGAAAAACTAATTTCTTTATTAGCTTCAGCTATTAAACCAACTGATATTACCATAGTTTCGTAGTTTTCATTAGGTAACGTTTGGATTGCTAATTTTTTCCCTTCGTTGTTGGAAACTAATTCTGTAAAAACTTTAAAATCATAATTGGCACCACCAAATATTTTAGAGTCGTATCCATTATCCCAGCCAGTCGTTTTGTCTGCTACATAAAATACTTTTGTAGATGTTTTTTGAGCTCCTTCTTCAACAAATAACTCGAACATTGGTTTTGGTGTTTCCCTCATAAATGTATCTGAATTTTGATGGCTTTGGTTAGCTGTTGAGAATATAACGTTTCCAGACCCTGAAGCTTCTACAAAGTAACCTTGAGCAGGCGCGATGTTAATAGGGCTTACTGCGTTGTAAGTAACATATTGTGAACCATCCCATAACCAGATTGTTTCTTCACTTAACAAACCAGTATTTACAGTAGTAAAATTAGATGAGTTGATGTAAGAAGTGTAAGGATTACCTATTAGGTTAAAGTTATTTCTAGTACCAGTTGCTACTGGAATACTAATATTAGAAGTGTTAAGATTACCGGTAATAGACACGTCACCAGGAGCGGCTAATTTCATAGTAACTCCAGCTCCAGACACTAAAGGTCCAGTAGAACTTGGAGATGCATAAATCCATGGTATTGATCCATTATTTGTATAAGCACCTATACCTATATTAGCACCAGATCCAGTTGCAAAGGTGTGATTTGCAATGATGTCCTGTTGAGTCTCTCCAGAAATAGGAGCTGATACTAAATACCAATTCGTAGTTGGTAAATTTCTTGAGTATGTCACTAGACCTGTTACACTAGCATTAGCGATTAAAGAAGCTCCAGATAAAATACTCATGCTATTTACTGTAATTGAAGAAGATACCGTAGGGTAATTAGTAACACTATTAGGAATAATAACATTGGCAGCAGAAGTAGGTACAGAATTTGTATCCCAATTCGAAGCTACATTCCAATCATTATTACTAGCTCCAGTCCATGTAATTGTTGGATTACCAACAAAAACATTAGTAGTGCTACCTACACTATTTAAAGTAAGATCAGCATCATTGTTAACCATATCTTGTAAAGTTCCACCATTAGCAGCTAAAGTTCCAATAGTAATACCATCGGTGTCTAAATCACCACTTTGAACTGTATATCTAAAGACCAATGCAGTACTTCCTGAACCGCTATTATAAACAGCTTGACGCATAATGCTACCTATAGTTAGAGTTATTTGTGGAGTTCCTCCAGTGGTATTTACAGTTATGTTTTCATTAAAATTAACAGTAAAATCTAGGTTTTGACTTGTAGTATATGTTCCATTTGCGGGTACACTAACACTAGTTGTAGTTGGCGCAATACCATCAATGATAAGCGCTTTATTAGCACCTAACGAACCAGCAGCTCCAGGAGTTGCTAACGTTAAAGTAGCGTTATTTCCAGCAGCGTCCTGAATTGTTCCACCATTTAAAGCTAAAGAATTAGTAGCTACATAGTCTAAATCAGCTGAAGTATCTCCTGCTTGTACAGTATAACTGAAAATTAATGTATTTGTACCACTTCCTGATGTATAATTAACAGTACGATCTACAGCACCAGTTTCTAAAGTAATTTGTGGAGTCCCTGTTACTGTAACAGCTTCATTAAAAGTTGTAGTAACAGTTATAATATCACCAGCTTTGTAGTTCCCATTGGCAGTAGACGAACTTACATTAGTTACTGTTGGTACATTACCATCAATGATAAGTGCTTTATTAGCACCTAATGAACCAGCAGCTCCAGGAGTTGCTAACGTTAAAGCAGCATTATTTCCAGCAGTGTCTTGAATTGTTCCACTATTTAAAACTAAAGAATTAGTAGCTACATAGTCTAAATCAGCTGAAGTATCTCCTGCTTGAACAGTATAGCTGAAAGTTAATGTATTTGTACCACTTCCTGATGTATAGTTAACGGTACGATCTACAGCACCTGTTTCTAAAGTAATTTGTGGTGTTCCTGTTACTGTAACAGCTTCATTAAAAGTTGTAGTTACAGTTATAATATCACCAGCTTTATAGGTTCCATTGGCAGTAGATGAACTTACATTAGTTACTGTTGGTACATTACCATCGATAACAAATGCTTTATTAGCACCTAACGAACCAGCAGCTCCAGGAGTTGCTAACATTAAAGTAGCATTATTTCCAGCAGCGTCTTGAATTGTTCCACCATTTAAAGCTAAAGAATTAGTAGCTACATAGTCTAAATCAGCTGAAGTATCTCCTGCTTGTACAGTATA
>JAHDDQ010000016.1:35455-53952 GCA_020629275.1 Tenacibaculum sp.
GTTTCTAAAGTAATTTGTGGTGTTCCTGTTACTGTAACAGCTTCATTAAAAGTTGTAGTTACAGTTATAATATCACCAGCTTTATAGGTTCCATTAGTAGTAGATGAACTTACATTAGTAACTGTTGGTTGAACACCATCGACTAAAACACCAGTAGTAGTTCCAACACTGTTCAAAGTTAAATCAGCATCATCACCAGATCCATTTTGTAAAGTTCCGCCGTTAGCTGAAAGAGTACCAACAGTTATTCCATCTGTATCTATATCTCCAGATTGAACTGTGTATCTAAAGGCCAAGTTAGAAGTGCCTGAGCCGCCTACAAAAGTTGCTTGACGAGTAGTAGAGCCAATTGTAACAGCTAATTGTGGAGTTCCTCCGGTTGTATTAACAATTATGTTTTCGTCGAAATTAATTGTGAAATCTAAGTTTTGACTTAGTATGTATGTTCCATTAAAAGGTATTGTTACACTTGTTGTATTTGGAATAGTACTAACATTAATAGCTCTTGTATCATTAGCTGAACCAGCATTAGTATCGTTTGCTATTATGGTAATTGTTCTATTTAAAGTTCCTGGACTAGTAGAGGTATTTCTATATCGTATTGATTGTAAAACTTCCTGTACATTTGCATTTGTCGCATCACTATCAAAAGTAATCGTTAAAGCACTACCGCCAGTTGCAGTTCCTCCACTAAGGCTTAAGTCTCCAATATCAGTTCCATTTGCTAAAATATTAGTTCCACTGATAGTAATAGCTGTACCATCACCATCTGTATCTAAAATACTAATTTCATCTGCTGCTTCTGCATTCCCTGTAATTTGAGCTACCAATGTACCTCCGTTCCAATCAGCATCTCCATCAGAGTCATTAACAGTACCAGTTGCATCTATTTGAATTGCACTAGAAGACTCTGTGTAATTTAAATTACTATTGTTTAAAGAAATAGTAGGGTCAGTATTAGTGCTAGCAAGGGTAACTCTATCAAATACTATTTGATCAGCTTGAACTCCTGCAGAACTTGAGGTTATGGTAATTCCAGTAACATTAGTGAAATTTAATGTAATTTCATGAGGGCCATTGGCAAAGTCTCTAGTATCCATTACTGCAGAATTACTTCCTCCTGTAGGAGTGAATGTCCAAGTCCTAGAGTAAGAGTTTGTGGCATTTACATGAATAGAAGAAACATTTACAGGAGAATTAAAAGAGATTGATACCTCTTCATTTGAAATACTACTACCGTCATGAGCAATAATTCCATTAGTACCAAAACCAGCTCCTCCAGCAACGAAGAGCGTATTTGGACTACTGCCAGTTATAGCTGAAACCGTCATCGTTATCCCATCTACTGTTTCACTAACATTTGTAGGTGTGTTGTCAGTAGTAGTTCCTGCGGATAAATCAAAAACTGTTTGTGACATAATCCCCAGAGAGGAAAATAGTATAAAAATTATACTAATTAGTAAAGTAATTTTTTTCATTATACGATATTTTAATTAAGATATATAAATATATACAAATATTATTAGAAGGTTATAATTATGAACAAATAACTCCCGCATTATTAAGTAAATACGAGAGTTGATATAGTGTTTGTTCTTAACTTCTAGAAGGAAAAACTCCTTGTAAACATATAATATAACGAACAGTTAAAAAAGGTTGTCTTTTATCTACTTGTTGGCTTCCTCCAGTGCTACCTATTGTAACATTCCCACCTACAGATTGCCCATTTACAGTATTAGATGGAGGTCCATAAGCTTTAACTCTTTGAGCACCAAGTGATCCTGGGAAGTTCACAACTGCTGGTACATCTCCTGGTTGTGGTACTTCATTTACAGCATTATCAGTACTAAGTAATAAATTAGTATTACCGCCACTCACTGCTGCTATATGATTATGACTTGGTAATTGAGCCTGGGTTAGTGTAGTAAATTCAGATCCACCTCTTGATGCTTGAGGATAATTCTGTAAACCTGGTCCACGTCCAGCACTTATGGCAGCTCTACCACGAAAATCTGGAAGAGCAAAAGTAGTTCTACAATCTCCTCCGTATTGGCATCCTAGTATAGAAAATAAAGCTGTATTTGAACTAATAGCCAATAATTGTCCATCACAAAATGCCCATCCTCTTGGTGCAAATGTTCCTCCAAACATTTTAATCTCCCCAATAAAACCTTCCTGTTGAGCATTCATATTTGATGATGATAATACTAATCCTAAAAATAATAATCCAATAATTCTCTTAATAGATTTCATAATTGTTTTGTTTAAGTTAATGATTTCTTATATATAATTCCACAACAAAACTACACTTGAATAAGAGAGGTGTTAATTAAAAGGTAATAGACGTATTACTTTAAGTAGTAAGTGTTTGTTTTTACGTAATAGGCGTATTATTTAGAGTGTGAATACCTCCAATATGGTAACAAACGTTATTATTTTAATAACGAGCGTATTGTTTTTAGTAATAAGTGTTAAAACACAATTACATGTGTTCTCAGATGAGATATGGAGATTGTTTTTTTGGTAAGTAAATAATAACTAGAAGCTTGCGTTTTTTTAGTTTTTCCTCCAGAAAAAAGGAGTAAGTAAAATAAGTACGGTAAAGAGTTCTAGCCTTCCAATTAACATCAAAAAAGAACAAAATAATTTAGCACCGCTGCTAAGATGAGCAAAGTTGTCTACTGGGCTAACTGAACCTATTGCAGGACCAATATTACCTAGAGAAGAGGCACAAGCGCCAAATGCAGATTGTAAGTCCAACCCAAGTAAAGCTAATACTACTGAGCCAATAATAAATATTAGCATATACAAAATAAAAAAGGATAGAATATTGAAAACTATAGACTGATTTACAGCTTTACCATCATAACGCACAGGAATAATAGCGTTTGGATGTAATGACTTTTTAAATTCCAAAAAACTATTTTTCAACATTACAATATGTCGTACAACTTTTACACCACCAGAAGTAGATCCAGCCGAACCTCCAACAAAAAATAATGCAAAAAATATAGCTGTTATAAAATAACTCCACATCGTAAAATCAGCAGTTACAAAACCAGTCGTAGTAACTACAGAAATGACAGAAAATAAAGCATGTCTAATAGCATATTCGTACTCTCCTAGAACCATAGGGTGATTTATAGATGTTTTTAGCGAAGGATCCTTAAAAAAGATAATCATTAAGCTTATTAAAGAAGTAATAGCAATAATTCCGTAGAAATAATACCTGAATTCTTCGCTTTTTATTACTTTCCTTATTTTGCCTTTAAGTGCAAAATATGTTAAAACAAAATTTGTCCCTGCAATAAACATGAACACTATAATAATGTATTGTACTAATGGCATACCGTTCCAATAAGCTACACTAGCATTTTTAGTAGAAAACCCTCCTGTACTAACTGTAGCCATAGCATGGTTAATAGCATCGTACCATGTCATACCAGCTAATTTTAATAAAAGAAACTGAACAACAGTTAAACTAACGTAAATTAACCATAATCGTTTAGCAGTATCGGTAATTCTAGGATGAAGTTTATCAGCAGAAGGTCCAGGAGCTTCTGCCATGAATAACTGCATTCCACCAATACCTAACAAAGGCAATATAGCTATCGTAAGTACTATAATACCCATACCACCAATCCAGTGTGTAGCGCTTCTCCAGAAAAGAATTCCTTTGGGCATACTTTCTATATCAGTAAGGATAGATGATCCTGTTGTTGAATAACCTGATATAGTTTCAAAAATGGCATTGGTTATCGACGGAATAGACCCTGTCATTACATAAGGTAGCATACCTGTTAAAGTAAGCGTTATCCAACCTAATGTAACAATTAAATACCCTTCTTTCTTTTGAAGATTTTTATTTTCAGGTTTATTAAAAAAGTATAAAATTAATCCTAAAGAAATCGTGATAATTCCTGCTCCAAGTATTCCTCTTACTACCGCATGTTCATTAAAATATAAACTAAATGGGATAGCAACCCACATGAAAAAGCCGTTCAAAACAGCAGTAATTCCTAAAAAGCGAAAGATTAATTTGAGGTTTAAATTGTCCATTAGTTAAATAATTCTTCTACGATAGAAATAGCTTCAGGTAAGCAAAAAACGATTACATGGTCGCCAGCTTCTATTTGCATATTACCAAAAGACATTAAGGCTTTACCTTCTCTTATAATTCCACCAAAAACAGCTTCTCTAGGGAAACGAAGATCTTTGATTAACTTTTCAGTAACTTTAGCACCTTTCTGAACTTCAAACTCAAAAACTTCAGCATCTATATTATGAAGGTTCGCTAAAGCTAAGATCTCTCCTTTTCGGATATGTCGAAATATATTACTCGCAGCAATTAATTTTTTATTAATAAGCGTATTGATACCTATAGTTTGAGAAATGCTTATGTAATCCATATTCTCTACTAAAGCTACTGTTTTTTTTACACCTTTAGATTTGGCTACTAGGCAAGACATGATATTTGTTTCAGAGTTTTCTGTAACCGCTATAAAAGCATCCATATCTCTAATATTTTCTTCCTCTAATAATTCTAATTCCCTACCATCTCCTTGTATTACAAGTGTATTTCTTAAATCTTCAGCAAGTGTAAGCGCTTTCTCTTTATCTTTTTCTATCAATTTAACTTTAAAGTCCTCTCGGCATAAATTTCTAGCGGTCTTTTGACCAATACTACTTCCGCCTAAAATCATTACATTTTTAATGTCGATATGCTCTTTTCCGCAAATTGGATATAACTTTTCAACGCTATAATTTGGAACAGAAAAGTACACTTGATCATTTATTTTATACACACTATCTCCTCTAGGTATGATAGTTTGTGCAATGCCTTCACGTTTTATAGCTATAGTAATGAAATCTACCATGCTAAATTTTTCCTTAGCTTCTTTAACAGTCAGGTCTACTATAGGGGATTTATAACCTAAGGTTGTTCCCATTACATTAAATAAACCATTTTCAAAGGCTACAGTATCGTTGAAAGAAGATTGGTTGAGTAATAATTTAATCTCTTCAGCAGCTAATTCTTCTGGAGAAATCATAAAATCAACTCCAAAATCTTTAAAATCTATAATATCACTATTTAAAAACTCAGGATTTTTTATTCGAGCAATAGTTTTTTTAACGCCCAAAGCTTTACCAACTACAGATATTGTAAAGTTGGTATTTTGACTTTCGGTTACAGCTAGAAGTAAATCTGTTGAACTCGCACCGATTTCTTGCAATACCTTAATAGAAGTAGCATCACCTTTTTTTGTGATAACATCTAAATGGTTATTGATGTAATTTAATTTTTCACCGTCCAAATCAACAATATAAGTATCTTGAGATTCGTAAGAAAGTAGTTTAGCCAAATGGAAACCAACATCTCCAGCACCGGCTATTATAATTTTCATAATAAAAATTGAAAAGATAGAATGCAAAGATATATTATTTAAGATGAAATAACTTTAACATTTTTATTTAAGCATTGTTTTTTTGAAGTTCATTAGGCTTTTAAACTATATTTGTTGTGCTTTAAAAATTGAAAATGAAAAGATTGAGTATAAAAACTTGGGCTATCGATGATAGACCCCGTGAAAAACTTTTGCAAAAAGGAAAAACAGTATTGTCTGATGCTGAATTGATAGCCATATTGATAGGATCAGGAAACAGGAGCGAAAGTGCTGTAGAATTATCCAAGCGAATATTACAATCTGTAAGTAATAATTTAAATCAACTTTCAAAATTATCTTTCGAACAATTACAGGAATTTAAAGGAATAGGCGAAGCAAAAGCAACATCTATAATAACGGCTTTAGAGCTAGGAAAGAGAAGGCATTATGAAAAAGGTCAGGAGTTTAAAAAAATAACGTCATCTACAAATGCCTATAAATTAATGCAACCTGTTATTGGAGATTTGCAACATGAGGAGTTTTGGGTTCTTTATCTAAATAATGCGAATGTAGTATTGTTGAAGCATCAAATAAGTAAAGGCGGACTGAATGCTACCTTGGTTGATGTGAGATTGTTGTTCAAGAAAGCTATAGAATTAAGATCTGTAGGTATAATATTATGCCACAATCATCCGTCAGGAAAGCTAAAACCGAGTTCATCAGATTTAAGTCTTACAGATAAAATAAAAAAAGCTGGAGCTATTTTGGATGTAAAAGTTTTGGATCATTTAATTATTACTGAAAAAGCTTATTTTAGCTTTGCAGATGAAGGAATTCTGTGAAAAAATAAAGCATTGATATTAATTTACACACACAAAATCACGCCACGAGTTAGGTATGCTTTTAAGCATATTTTTACTAGAATATTACTTGTTGATATTGATTTTACATCTAAAATTGAAGATTTCGTAGCATTCAGCGGACCTAAATTGTCATACACTAAAATAGCTTTAGGGAAAGAGTTTTTTATAAAGTGTAATGATCTACTTTTTCAACAAGGAATAGGAGATTTTGAAATAAAAATATCTAAATGGGGAACTACTCCATGCTTTTTTTATCAAGGACAAAAATCAACAATTCCTTTTGATATTTTTTCTGCAAGTTTTTATTTAATTTCTAGATATGAAGAGTATTTACCCCATGTTAAAGATAAGTATGGACGTTTTCCTGCAAAGCAAAGCTTAGCTTTTCTTCACAACTTTTTGGAAGATCCAGTAATTGATATCTGGGCCTATAAACTTTTACGGATTTTAAAAGAACGCTTCCCAGATTATGAGTTTAAGAATAGGAAATATAACTATATATCTACTATAGACATTGACAATGCTTATGCTTACAAACATAAGAGCTTAATTAGAGCTGTTGGTGGTTTTGTTAAAGATATTTATAAATTGAATATTTTAAATCTATGGGATCGACTAGCAGTAAGATTTAATATTAAAAAAGATCCATTTGATACATTTGATAAGATCATTAAGTTAAAGAATAAATATGAAGCAAGAACAATTTTTTTCTTTCTAATTGGAGATTATACAACTTTCGATACCAATGTATCAGCATCTAAAACAAAATTTAGGTTATTGATTAAAAACATGGTTGATTACGCTCGTGTTGGATTGCATCCTTCTTTTTATACGATGACGGATGCACAAAAACTAAAATACGAAAAGTTACGATTAGAGGCAATTACTAATATGCCAATTTTTAGATCACGTCAGCATTACTTACGTTTTGAAATGCCAATAACGTATCAAAATCTTATAGATTTAGATATTAATGAAGATTATTCGATGGGGTATGCGAGTCATGTAGGTTTTAGAGCAAGTACATGTACACCATTTTATTTTTATGATTTAGATTTTGAAATTCAAACACCGCTCAAAGTTTTTCCATTTGCTCTTATGGACACAACCTTGAACGATTATATGAAATTAACACCAAAACAATCATTGGGTAAAATAAGAGATTTAAGAAACAAAGTATTGCAAGTAAATGGCACATTTATAACCTTATTTCATAATGAAAGTTTAAGTGGTTACTTAAGATGGAGAGGATGGGCTAAAGTATACGAATTAATGCTCAAGATGGGAACAGAAAAAGGAAGATGATAGAGTTAATTAATAGAAAAAAATTAGATATTAAAAAGTATGATGCTTGTGTACAAACATCGTTACAATCAAATATTTTTGGGTTTTCGTGGTATCTAGATATAGTTTCTGATAAATGGAGTGCGCTCGTACTCAACGATTATGAGGCTGTTATGCCAATTCCTTGGCGTAAAAAATATTTTATGAAATATGTTTATCATCCTTTTTGGGTGATACAACTAGGTATATATTCAACAGTTATTGAAGATGAGAATGAATTTCTAATAGCTTTGTTTAGTGAATTTAAGTATGTTAGTTTACGAACGAATAAACAAAATTCGTTCAGTATGTTTCATAGCTATCAAATGCAGAAGAAGGTTCAAACTTTATCGTTTAATGAAAATTACCAAACAATTTCATTAAATTACAATAGGAATAGAAAAAGAGAACTAAAAAAAGCAACACAGCAAGATCTTACAGAGTGTTGGAATGATTCACCAAAAAAATTAATAGATTTATTTAAAAACGGAGTAGGTAAGAGGGTTCAAAAGTTAAATGAAAAAGATTATATGCGTTTGTATAAGCTGATGAGTACCTGTATTCGTAAGAATTTGGGAGAACTTTTAACGGTGTATGACAAGCAAAATAATCTTATTTCTGCTGCTTTTTTTCTAAAATATAATAATCGAGTAATCGAGTTGGTATGCGCTTCAGATTTAAAGAATAGAAATAACGGTGCGAATACCTTCATGAATGATAGGGCAATATTCAAATATGAACGAAATTTTGAAGTTTTTGATTTTGGAGGCTCATCAATGAAAAATATAGCAAAGTATTATTATAGTTTCGGAGGTAAAGACGAATATTATACACAATTACATTATAATAACTTACCTAAGTTACTGCGTTTTTTTAAGCGTTAATAAGTGTTTCTTATAGCCGATTATAAAAGAAATAGCAGAAGCTATACCTGTAAACCACATTACAATTGCTGACGTAATACATGCACCTTTTAAGCCAAGAATAGGAATTAATTGATAATTACTAATATAATTTAGCAACAGAGCAATTATAGTTATCATCAAGTTAACGTTAACCAAACCAATAGAAGATAATAAGTTCCCAAAAAGACCTCGAAATATTAATATTCCACAAACACCTATGTTTAGAATCAAAAAACTGTCTCTGTATTTAGTAAACATAGGATCTAAAAAAGTTAAAATTTCAATGCTAAAGAGATAAGTAAATAAAATAAAAACAAGGCTTATAAGTGTAAATAAAAGTAAATAACTTTTAATGTAATTTTTTATATAACTAGTTGTGTTTATCTTTTCTGTAAAAGAAACAAAATCGGTTGTAATAAAAACTCTAGGCAAGAATAACATACTAAAAGGGATTAGAGAAATATACCTGTAACTTGTGATTAATTCAGGAATTTTGATAAGCTGACCAATAAGAAGAATATCTATAGCGAATAAAAAGATCGTAGCCACATTTGAAAGACTTCCAACAATACCAAATTTCCAAAATGCTAAAGTTATAATTTTAGGTTTCGACTGTTTTTTAAAACCAGAAATGATTTCCCTAAAGAAAATACTTACAGTGCAAATTGGAGCTAAAACTATAGCAGCAATGTATCCTTTTTCTGTAAAAAAGTAACTCAATAATACTGTTAAGCAAAACAACAATAACGTATAAACAATTTCTGTAATTGCCAGCCTTTTATTCTTATGTTGTAAGCGCAATTTAATCTTAATCACTTCAACCAAGAACATTGGCAAGAGAACAAAAGAGAAAGCACTTAAATAAACACCAGAATCAATAATATCAAAAGGAACATAAATACCAGTAAAAAATATAATTACAGTTATTAGCACAGAAATAAGAATCCCGTTTTTTAAAATATAATAGAGCAACTGTTCTCTATCTTTTGTATTAGTTGTTAGCGCTCCATAACGGATATAACTCAAATGAAGACCAGCTCCAACTAAAGGAATTAAAAAAGTGATAATATTCCATGCATACAGAACACTACCAAGTGCTTTATTAGGAATTAATTGCAATGCAACCCAAGAAGTTAGAAAGGAAAATAACCGAGCAAAAACAGTAGCAGAAAAAATATATCCACCAGATCTATTTAAAAAGCTCTGTAAATATGTAATTATCATCTTCATGTCAAAGCTGCACGGTATAAATTAGAAAACATTTCAACAATCTTATTAACGCTAAAATTAGCAACAGCATATTGGTGCATATCGTTACCATTAAAATTATACTGCTTTTCAATAGCGATAAGCTTCTCTAAAAAATCATCTTGATTTCCTTTTTGGATTAAATAGCCAAAATCTGTAGGAAAAAACTCATGTATTCCACCTACATCAGTACTTATTACCGGGGTCCCACAGGCAAAGCTTTCCAAAATAACACAAGGCAAATTTTCATAATTACTGAATAACACAAATACGTGCGCATTCTGCATTTCTCTTATAACGTCTTGATGTGGAATATGTGGTATAAATGTTACATTATCACTTATATTTAAGGTGTCGGTTAGTGTTTTGTACTGTATTGATTTTTCACCTATAAGGATAAGTTCAGCCTGAGGAAGATGTTCTAAAAATAGGTTGAAAGTTGAAATAATTCCTGATACATTTTTATGCTTATCAAGCATATTTGAAATATGCAATACTTTGAAAGTATTCATTTTCTTTACAGTAGTAGTGAAATTGTCAGTATTCACAACATTAGGAACAACAGTATATTCACCTTGTAGTTTTAGAGCAAGCATCGAGTTTTTTAGATCATTCGAAACTGGGCATATGAACGATGATGATTTAGCGATTAATTTAGAAATTTTTACTTCTGCAAAACCAATGTCATGCTTATTCGGTGAGTGATAGCCTGTCCAGTGTTCTGAAACTATGAAAGGTTTTTTATGAAAAAACTTTAGAAATAGAGCCAATACACCAAAAGGGTATAATCTGTTTATGTGCACAAGATCAAAGAAATCGATTTTATTCAATAATAATTTGAAAGCCCTGTAAAATAATATTGCTTTTTTAAAATTATTTTTAGCGGGCTTTATGTAAGCTATATGAGTTTGTACATTATTTACAACTTCAAATGAAGTTTCGATAGGTGTCTTTAAATTGGGGTCAGTAATTATATGTAAAACAGAAACATTGTGCTTTGTGTTAACGGCTTCAGCATGTCTTTGAATAAAATCTCCATTATTAGGTAAAACCCTTGAAGGGTACCAACCACATAAAAAAAGGACATGTAATTTGTTCGTCAAAAGAATGAATAAGATTATTTAAAAAGTAATACTAAAATAATTCAGATATCTTAAATATATTTCTACATTTGAAAGATGACCAATATTACGCATATTTTCTTTGATTTAGATCATACTTTATGGGATTTCGATAGAAATTCAGGCTTATCGTTCAAACAAATCTTTCAAGAGCAAGACATATCATTAAATTTAGAAGATTTCTTAAAAGTATATGAACCAATAAACTTAAAGTATTGGAAAATGTATAGAGAAGAAAAAATCAATAAAGAAAAACTTCGATACAGTAGATTGAAAGAGACGTTCGATATTTTAAAGTATGAAATTAGCGATTCACTTATAAATACGATTGCTAAAGATTATATTGATTACTTACCGAACAATAATCATCTCATTGAAGGAACGCTAGAACTTTTAGGGTATTTGAAAGAGCAATATCAGTTACATATTATTACAAATGGTTTTGAAGAAGTACAAGATATAAAACTAAGAAAATCAAACATTAAACCTTATTTTGATGTTATTGTAACATCAGAAAGTGTAGGAGTGAAGAAACCTAACATAAAAGTGTTTAACTTTGCATTGGAACAAGCGGGGGTTAATCCAGAAAATGCAGTTATGATAGGTGACAGTTATGAGGCTGATATTATGGGAGCTTTAAATGCTGGAATGCATGCTATTTTTTACAGTAATACAAGTGAAAAACTGAATAATGAAGTAACAAATGTTAATTCATTATTGGAAATAAAACAATATTTGTAGTATTAATTCGTTGGAAAGTAACACTTATTTTTATGAAATCAATTTTTAAATATATACTCACATTTATAGTAATGCTATGCATTTCCTCATGTGTAGATGATTTAGATTTTAATCAAGCTAAGGATTTAGAAATTACACCAGCAGTGAATATATCACTTATCAAATCTAGAGTTAATCAGAATAACTTGGTTGTTGGTGGAACTGAGGTTGGATCAATATCCGAGGTCTCTACATTTACAATTTTAGATAATGATGTTGCTAGGGATAATTTAGAAAGAGCAGTATTGAGGTTTGAAATAATAAATAATTTTTCGCGTGATTTTCGAGTTACGTTTACTTTATTAGATGAGAATGATGTTAGAACTTACACTGATATTATTCTAAATGTTACTGCAAATCAAACAGATTTCGCTTTAGAGGAAGAAATTATACTCGCTGATAACCCAAATTTTATAAATTCAAGAAAAATAAATGTAGAGCTAACACTGCTACCGAGTTCAGACGGATCTACATTGGATGCAAATACACCAAATTCGCTGACCTTCAAATCAGCTGGAACTTTTTATTTTAGAGTTAACTAACATGAAGAAGATTTTTGCAACACTATCGTTATTACTAATATTTTCGTTAACAGTAACTGCACAAAACAAGCAAATACTATACGGTTTTTCTAATATACCTCAAACTCTGTTATTAAATCCAGGTCAGGATGTTGGTTACAAATACCATGTAGGAATGCCATTATTGTCAGGAATATCTGCTGATATTAATATGTCGGGTTTTACAGTAGCGGATTTATTTACTTCAGACAATATCGATTTTAATACTAAATTGAATAATGTTATTAGTAACTTAGGATCTAACGACTATGCTTATTTAAATACTCAAATAGAGGTTATTAATGCAGGAGTTAAATTAAATAAAAGAGATTATTTGAGTTTTGGTTTTTACACAGAAGCAGATGCTTTTTTAACAATTCCTAAAGGGATACTAGAATTAGCAAAAGAAGGAAACGCTAGTTTTTTGAATAGGAGTTTTTTGCTATCTAAAATAAGTTCACAAATGGACGTTCTAGGAGTTTTGCACGCAGGGATATCTAGAAAAATTAATAACAAACTTACTGTAGGAACTAGATTAAAGATATATTCAAGTGCTTTAAATATCTATTCAGGAGGCAACCAAGGAAGTTTTACAACACGCCTTGGAAGAGATAATATTTACGTGCATACACTAAACAATGTCGATGCTGCTGTGTATAGTTCAGGAATATACAATGAAAACGATGAAATAGCGATTGAAGGAGCAGGAGATGTTATTGGAAGTACATTTCTAGGAGGGAATTTAGGTTTAGGTGTTGATTTCGGTTTTACATATAATATCGATAGCCAAACAAAAATAATGGCAAGTTTATTAGATTTAGGATTTATAAGTTATTCTGATAATTTAAGAAATGCCACGTTAAATGGAAATTATGTTTTCTCAGGGATTGAATTTCAATATGACAATACAAATCCAGACTATTGGCAAAACCTAACAGACGATTTTAACGAAAATATACAACGAGAAGAAAATAGAGAATCGTATACTGTAGCAAGACCAGTAAAGTTAAATGCAGCAATTAAACACAGTTTTGGGAAGTCAAGAAGCGAAGAGAATTGTTCGGATATCTCATATAACAATTACTTTGATAATGCAGTAGGTGCACAGCTTTATAGTGTATTAACACCAATAGGACCAAGATTTGCTTTTACAGGATTCTATGAAAGAGCACTTTTAGAAAGACTACAAGCCAAAGTAACATATACCGTGGATGATTTTTCATACACAAACGTAGGAATAGGGATTTCTGCCAATATTTGGAAACTAAATTTTTATGGTGTAGTCGACAATGTTTTTAAACTTTCTAATGTTGCAGATGCTAACAGAGCTTCTTTTCAATTAGGAGTGAATTTAATCGTTAAATAGAAATGAAGAAAATACTAATACTTTTAATTATTGCAGCATCTTCAATGTCTGCACAGGTGAAGCTGAATAAGTTTAAATATGTAATTGTCCCTGAAAAGTTAGATGCATTTAATAAACCAGACAAATATCAAACAAGTTCTTTAATAAAATTTTTATTCAAGAAGAATGGATATAAAGTTTTTCTAAGTGGTGATGAATTACCAGAAGAGTTAGCGAATAATCGATGCTTGGCTTCTTATGTCGGATTGATAGACAAATCAAATATGTTTTCTACAAAGTTAAACTTAGAGTTAAAAGATTGCGCAAATACCCAATTGTATACTTTTCAACAAGGAAAAAGTAAATTTAAAGATTATAAGAAATCATATCACGAGGCGATACGTAATTCTTTTAAAAGTTTGAAAAATTTCAAACATAACTACAAGACCAAAACAATTGTTAAAGAGGCTACCATTACTAAGGCCACTCCAGAGAAAATAGTTCCAGTAGTTAAAGAAGAACAGAAGGTTACCTCCACAGTTAAAAATAGTACAGTTAAAAACACAAATGCGACTACGCTTTATGCTCAACCAAATTCGAATGGATATCAGTTAGTAAACACGAAGCCAGAAATTGTTTTTCAAGTATTAAAAACACAATATCCAAGCTTATATATTATTAAGGATAAAAACGGAATACTTATTAAAAAAGAGAATGGATTTTGGGAAGCACAGTACTACAATAATGATAAACTAATTACGAAAAGCTACCAGCTTAAGTTTTAGGGTAAAATTTAAATTGGTGAAAATCATCAATAATTCGTATTCCTATTCTTTATGTAATGAAGAATAGGAATTTTTATTTTAAAAATATCTTTTAATAATTGTATTTACTTTTCCAACGTTGTTTAAGGAAATCTCTAAAACTATTTTCTCTACTATTATTACTAGGTTCATAAAGTTTAGTATTAGTTATCTCGTCTGGTAAAAATTCTTGTGCTATGAAATTATTATCGTAATTATGTGAATACTTGTAGTCTTTACCATACTCTAAGTCTTTCATTAACTTAGTGGGGGCATTTCTCAAGTGTAGAGGAACAGACAAGTCTCCTGTATTTTTAACTAATTGCTGCGCATTATTTATAGCCATATATGAAGCATTACTTTTCGCAGAATTTGCTAAATAGATTGCACATTGACTCAATATTATCCTCGATTCGGGATAACCGATAATAGATACTGATTGAAACGTATTATTAGCTAATATTAAAGCAGTAGGATTTGCATTACCAATATCTTCTGAAGCCAATATCAACATACGCCTTGCAATAAACTTTACATCTTCACCTCCTTCTATCATTCTAGCTAACCAATATACAGCTGCATTAGGATCGCTACCTCTTATCGATTTTATAAAAGCAGAAACAATATCGTAGTGTTGTTCACCAGTTTTATCATATTTAACAGTGTTTTTCTGTACCTGTTTTAAAACCAATTCATTTGTGATATTAATTTGATCGTTCGACCCAACCAACAATTCAAAAATATTAAGAAGCTTTCTAGCATCACCACCTGATACTTGTAATAAAGCATCTGTTTCCGTTAATGTAATTTCTTTTTCAGACAATATTTCATCTTCTTTTATAGCTCTATGTAGCAAAGCAATAAGATTATCTTTGTCAAATGCATTTAAGATATAGACTTGGCAGCGAGAGAGCAGGGCAGGGATGACTTCAAAACTAGGGTTTTCAGTTGTTGCGCCTATTAAAGTAACCCAACCTTTTTCAACCGCACCTAATAAAGAATCTTGTTGCGATTTACTAAAACGATGAATTTCATCAATAAACAAAATAGGATTTTTTTGAGTAAATAAGCCGTTATTATTTTTTGCTTTTTCAATTACTTCCCGAACGTCTTTAACACCAGAACTAATTGCGCTTAACACGTAAAAAGGTCTTTTGGATTCGTTGGCAATAATGTTAGCTAAAGTAGTTTTCCCTATACCAGGGGGTCCCCATAATATTAAAGATGGAATTATACCCTGTTTAATATGCTGTGTTAATATTCCTTTTTCACCAACAAGATGTTGCTGACTAATATAGTCGTCTAACGTTTTCGGACGTATTCTTTCTGCCAAAGGTGCATTCATATTGTAAAAATAGCAAAGATTTATGACAGATTTGCGAGTATTTATAAATGGAGACGTTTTTGTTATGAAGTTATACATGAATGAGAATAATTTAGGATTTTCAAACAAAGTGATTACAATTCCTTTACTTTTTGTTTTTGTAATCTGGTTTATTTATTGGATTGAAATAAAGTTCGGACTTAATTTTAATAAACTAGGTGTGTTTCCAAGAACTTTAAAAGGTATTAGAGGTGTTTTAACTACACATTTCATCCATGGTGATGCTAAACATGTTTTTAATAATTCAGTTCCTTTATTCGTCTTATTAATGAGCCTGCTTTATTTTTACAGAGAGGTTGCTCTAAGAGTAATAGTATATGGAAGTTTAATTACAGGATTTATAACGTGGTGTATAGGTAGGCCATCCTACCATATTGGTGCAAGTGGTGTAGTTTATTTATTATTTAGTTTCATTTTCTTCAGTGGTATTATTAGAAAACATTATCGACTCGTAGCAATGTCATTAGTAACGATATTTTTGTATGGTAGTATGATTTGGTATATTTTTCCCGTAGAAAAAGGAATATCCTGGGAAGGACATTTAGGAGGTTTTTTAATAGGTGTTATCTTCGCAGTTAAATATAGAAAAAAAGGTATAATTAAAGAGAAATTCGTTTTTTCAAAAAATGAATTTGACGATATGTTTGATGAAGATGGAAATTATTCACCACCACAAATAGAAGAAAATTCTACTTTAGATAGAGTAATAAATGAAAGTAAACCCTTTGAAGGGTTTACGTACAAATATATTTATACAGATTCTAGTTCTGATTCTGAAGAGTAAAAATTAAATCGAACGTTGCCTTAAAGTTTCATACAAGAATGCTCCACAAGCAACAGAAACGTTTAGCGAGGCGATTTCTCCTAACAAAGGTAGTTTTGCTTTATGATCTACCATTTTAAGAACAGAATTACTAACACCTTTGTGCTCAGAACCCATAACGATAGCAAGAGGTGTAGTCAAATCTACCTTATATAAAGATTCTTCAGTCTTTTCTGTTGCAGCAACTAACTTTATATTTGAAGCTTGCAGTTGAAATAATGCGTCTTTGACATGATCAACTTTACAAATAGGAACCTTAAATGCAGCACCAGCTGAAGTTTTTATTGTTTCTGCATTTACTGGAGCACTACCACTTTTTTGAATAATAATAGCGTCAGCTCCAACGCATTCAGCAGTTCTTATAATTGCACCAAAATTTCTTACGTCAGAAATTTGATCAAGTACTAAAAATAAAGGAACTTTATTAGCGGCTAATGTATCTTCAATGACTACTTCTAAATCTTGAAAATCAATAGGAGAAATTTTAGCAACCGCACCTTGGTGATTGCTATGCTTAGATAGTCTATTTAATTTTTCTATTGGAACCACACTTGACGAGATTTTTTGTTTTTTCAATATTTTCTCTAATTGAAAAAATAATTCTCCTCTTAATCCTTTTTGTAAGTAAACTTTTTCAATTGAAGTTTCACTTTCTATAGCTTCAATAATTGCTCTAATACCAAAAATAGTAGTTGTCTGTTCCATGCTGCAAATGTAATTTAATTTATTGTATAAAAAAACCACCTCTGTAGAAGAGGTGGTTTTAGAAATATAAGATATTAAATACTAGTTAAGAACAGTATTTAAATTTCCTTTTGGTTTAGAACCAAAGTTTAATAAATCTTGTAAAGTAATATCTGTAGGGTTAGAGTTTATCATTTCTGCAGGAACTTCTCCTTCAAAAATAGTAAACGTCTTACTTGCAGATCTACCTAATGGACCAGAACCTGGAACATATGTATAGTCATATTGGATATCTCCAAAATAGTTTGCTGCATCAGCTGCACCAGCTTGGCTACCAAAATCAACTCTTAACTGCATAGCTCTAGCGCTTAAATCGTAGAAACCAGCTAAATCAGCAATGTTAAAGTTTGAATTAACATTTTCGTAGAAAGGAGTCCAAAATGCAACAGCACCGTTACGTAATAAACGATCAGCAACAGAAGAAGTTGAAGCAGTAGGAGCCATAGTCATAAAAGCAGAGTTTCTAGTTAATGGATTAGCAGCACCAACCGGTAAAGGTGCTTGTACACTAACCATAAAGTTAGTTACAGCACTTGCGTTACCTAAGAAAGTATCGATGTCTACATCAACTTGATTCACTAACATGATCGTTCCAGGAGTTGCTCCTTTTGTTATAGACCATCTACCATTAGGAGTAGATATAACTGCAGGGTTAAATGCATTATTAGTAACAGTGAAATCCCAATCAGCAACTAAAAGATCAACAACTTCAAGATTAGTATATTGTCTAGCTCTGAAGAAGTAGTTAGCAAGTCCATCTAAAGCAGGAGCAGCTAAACCTGACTGATCTACGAAAGTACCAGCAGCAAAATTAGTTACAGTAAATAAATCATTTTGACTATTCACACCTTTAATAGTTACCTCAGTAGCATATTCACCAACAACTTCACCACCTAATTCGAAAGAAGGATTAACTAGTTGAACTTGATCAATAACAGTTGGTCCGAACTCTAAGAACTGAATATCAAATGTAGCACCAGGTGCTAATTTAACAGGCTCACTAAACTTGAAAGTAAGCTCCTGATCTTTGAAATCATGACCACCAGTTTGGTGAGCAGGAGTAAAATCTACAGCACCAGAATCCTGACGTTTAAAAACTGGAGGAGTAGCATCTGGTATAGTAACACTTTGACTGATAATAGTATCTCCGAAACCATCAGTTGAAGTCATTACAGCATGAACAATATATGTTCTGTATCCTGTAACTCCTGAGA
>JAHDDQ010000165.1 GCA_020629275.1 Tenacibaculum sp.
TTGCAACAACCCAGAATTTCAGTTAGAAATTGGAAAAGAAGTTTTAGGTGTTGATCCTAAATATTTTAGACCAACTGAAGTAGACCTTTTAATTGGTGATCCCTCTAAAGCCAAAACGAAATTAGGATGGGATACTGAATATGAGTTAAAGGATTTGGTACAAGACATGATGCAAAGTGATGTAAAATTAATGCAGAAGGATCAGTATCTTAAAGATGGCGGATACAGAATTCTAAATTATTTTGAGTAAACAATAAAAGAATTAATTGTAATTTTTATCCCCTAAGTTGATAGTTAATTATCTCAATTTAATTAACAACTTAGGGGGTTTTTAAATACTGGGGAATTTATTTTCAACACTGAAAAACCTAATGGCACCTTGAAAAGCTAATAGATGTTTCTAAATTGAATAGTCTTAGTGGGAGTCATAAGGTGTGTTTAGAAATGGGTGTAAAAGATTTACTAGTGTTATATTGAATATAATCAAAAATCTTTCTATTTCGCTTTAGTTAATACTCTAAAAATAATTCTAAATGTTCGCCGAAAAATCTAATTATAATTCATTTTTTTGGAATTCTTTAGAAAAATTTGGAAATCAAGCAATACAATTCGTAATTGGTATTGTATTGGCCAGAATTCTTAGCCCTGAAGATTACGGGCTTGTAGGATTGTTATTGGCATTTACAGCTGTAGCCGAAATTTTTGTTGATAGTGGTTTTACAAAAGCATTAATTCAACGTAATGATAAATCGCACAACGACCTCAGCACCGCCTTTTCTTTTAATCTAGCTATATCTATAGTACTCTATGCCATTTTATGGTTTTCGGCTCCATTCATAGCCGATTTTTATAATGAAATTGTATTAATAAATTTACTAAGGGTTCTAGCTCTTATTCTTATAGTAAATGCCTTATTTACCATACCCAATACAATACTTACTATTGATCTTGAATTTAAAACGATAGCAAAAATTAATTCTTTTGCTGTGATTTTAAGTGGAATAGTTGCAATTATTTTAGCTATAAATGGTTTTGGTGTTTGGTCATTGGTTTTTCAATATTTAATTAAATCCTTTATTACATTAATATGGTTTACAATAAAAAGTAAATGGAATTATAAACTTTACTTTTCAAAAGAATCATTTAAAAGACTTTTTGGCTTTGGATCTAATTTAATGGTTTCATCGCTTTTAAATGTTGTGGTCGGCAAATTCTCTTCTCTGTTTATTGCAAAAGTACTATCAACCGCAGAACTAGGTTTTTATACAAGAGGTATGCAGTTTCCTGATGTTGCTATTGGGACTTTAGGTTCTGTATTGGATACGGTTCTTTTACCTACGCTGGCAAAAAACAAAGATAAATCTAACTTAAGGCTACAACTAGGTAAAATAATTAAACTTTTATCATTGCTAACCGTACCATTAACTGTTGTACTAGCTGTTCTTGCAAAACCTATTGTTCTTCTTTTATTAACAGAAAAATGGTTGCCTGTTGTTCCTATTTTACAATTATTCTGTATCTCACGCTTTTTTAACAATTTAATAAGTATCAATGTTAACTTACTATATGTTTTAAACAGAGCAGATTTAGTACTACGACAACATTGGCTCAAAATTGCCGTTAGAATAATTTTAATCCTGATTGCCATGCCATTTGGCATTATATATATAGCATTAGCTGAGGCTTTAACCTCTGTATTTCACTTTATTATTAACGCGTACTATCCAGGTAAACTAATTTCGTTTGGAATTAAAGAACAGCTAAAAGAAATTGGAACCTATGTTGGAATTGGAATTTTAATTTTTATAGCACTATTTTTACTTAATGAAACTATTACAAACCCAATTTTTGCTATAATAACAATTTCAGTTTTGGGCATTTTACTATATACATTTTTAATCTACATATTTAAAAAATCCGATTTTAATTTTGCCAAAGAATTTATTAAGTCAAAAATGAAATAAGTAACAATTAAATGGATCTATTTTTAAAAGCATTACGTAAAGTATTTAAAACAAAAGTTAACGCTTCTGATTTTGATAAAATTATTGATCATAATGGGGAAAAGGCATCGGAATATATTTACAATCAAATTTTAAAAAATAAACCGCTATTGATTGCTCGTATCGGCGCAAATGAATTTAATTGTATTACAGGATATCTAATGTCTGAATCAGGCTTGAATAAATACTACAATTATATTACAGGTAATTTAGACGCTTATAAAATAGACGATAACATAATTAAAATAACTAATCAGGGTGCAGGAGTATTTCCGCCTACAAAAAGTATTATTGAAAAATTTGCGAAACGTACTTTAACCGATTTAAATCACGTTGATATTCTTGGGGTATGGCTTAAAGAAAATAAACTCTTAAAAAAAGAATTAAAGCAAAAAACAGTTATTCCTTTAAGAGATATAGAGCCATACTACCATAATAATCCTTGGACAAAAGCTTTAGAAGGCAAAAAAGTCTTAGTGATACATCCTTTTGCGAAAAGTATACTAAAGCAATATGAAAAACGTGAAGAATTATTCTCAAATACAAATATACTACCTCAGTTTTCTTTGAAAGCAATAAAGTCAGTACAATCTATAGCTGGTGAAAAAACAGAATTCAAAGATTGGTTTGACGCTTTGAAACATATGGAAAATCAAATTGCAGCTGTAGATTTTGACATAGCAATTATTGGTTGTGGAGCATATGGACTATCGTTAGGAGCGTATGTAAAAAGAATTGGAAAACAAGCCATTCATATGGGCGGAGCAACTCAAATTCTATTTGGTATTAAAGGGAAACGATGGGATGAACATCCAGTAATCTCAAAACTATATAATGAACATTGGGTAAAACCATTAGCAGAAGAAACACCATCAGCAAAAAATAAGGTTGAAGACGGTTGCTATTGGTAATCTTATTTTTAAGAGGAAAAAATTATACTTTGGGTCTAAAAAATAAAATTAAACAGTTTGTATTATCTAATGTCATATTGCAAAATATCAGTTTTGCATTATTTAGAATATATCTCAAAATGACTACAGAACACGTTATTGGATATAAAGCAAAAATTGGTCCTTCCTGTTTTCTTGAAGGTAAAAATAGTTTTGGAGAATCTACGACATTTATTGGTAGTTATATTGGATTCGCATCGTACATCGCTAAAAACTCTTCACTACAAGATGTAAAAATAGGTAAGTATTGTTCTATTGGTCCAAATGTTAATACTATACACGGAAATCACCCTACGAATACGTTTGTTAGCACCCATCCTTCTTTTTTTTCGACAGATATGCCTACTGGTTTTTCATATACAACAAATCAATTATTTAAAGAAAAACCAAACAAATTAAATGACAAAGAACCCTACACCACAAAAATAGGGAATGATGTATGGATTGGCGCCTCTGTCAATATTATTGAGGGGGTTAAAATAGGTGATGGTTGCATTATAGCATCTGGCGCACTAATTAACAAAGATATTGCTCCATACAGCATAGTAGGAGGTGTACCGGCAAAATTAATCAGAAAAAGATTTAAAGATGAAGAGATTGAATTTTTGAGAAATTTTAAGTGGTGGCAGCGTCCAGAAAAATGGATCGAACAAAACGCAAGTATGTTTACTGATATTAAAAAGTTCATTAAACTAAACCAGTAAAAATGAATATGACTAAATCTGAATTACCAGTAATTTTAATTGTAGCATACAATAGACCAAATTCATTAAGAAGAATACTTCAATCTATAAATAATGCAAGCTACCCTGATGAAGATGTTTCACTGATAATTAGTATTGACAGAGGATTAAATAATTATGACGTAGTTGAAGTAGCTAATAATTTTAATTGGGAGTATGGTAATAAGAACGTAATCTATCAAGAGGAAAATTTAGGGCTCAAAAAACATATTTTAAAGTGTATGAAATTAGCCTACGAGTATGACAGCATAATTATGCTCGAAGATGATATTTATGTTTCAAAAAGCTTTTACGCTTACACCCAGCAGGCACTTAAATTTTCTAATGATAAAGAATATATTGCAGGTATTTCACTATACAACCATCAAATGAATGTACTTACAGACCAGAACTTCTCTCCTATTGAAGATGGTTATGATAATTGGTATTTTCAATTTGCTTCATCATGGGGGCAAGCATGGAGCTCTAAACAATTAATAAATTTTTTAGAATGGTTCAATACCGACCCTGTCATTAATGAAATGAATACAGTTCCTCAATATGTTAGGAATTGGCCCGACAAATCTTGGTTAAAATATTTTATATCTTTCGTGATTGAAAAAAACCGTTTTTTCCTTTATCCAAAGATTTCTTTAACTACAAACTTTGGTGATACTGGAGAAAATATGGACATGGAAATAACATATTTTCAAGTGCCCTTGCTCTACGATACCAAAAACAAATATGATTTTAGTTCTTTAAACGAATCCAACGCAGTATATGACTCATATTATGAAAATCTAAATCTATCAGAATATTTAGAGATAAAAAAAGAAGATTTAACAGTAGATCTTTATGGTTATAAAACTTTCTACAACACACGCTATATCATTTCTTCAAAAATTATGGATTTTGAAATTGTGAATACGGTAGGCAGAAGTTTGAAACCACATGATGCAAATGTATTTTACAACATAAAAGGAAAAGATTTTTTTCTTTATGATACCTCTATTAGAAAAAGGAATGCCTTAAAAATTAACAAGTTCAATAAAGCCTCTTATTATTCCAAATCAATTAGATTAGCAGAAAGTATAGTCCTTACCAAAAAGCTATTTAAATTAAGAATAAGCGGTTATTTCAATAAAATTTTGGGTTTTATGAAATAGCATTATTTATTGCTTCCATTAATGGAAAAATTCTGCTAAATGATTAAATGAAATTAGATTTTAATATTTGGGATTAAAAAAAAATTATAATACCTTCACCTACCATTCTTTAAATCTCAGTAAAAAAATTTATATTTTATTAAAACGATAACCCCATGATAATTTAGCTTGATCAGGACGTAATTCCCACAATTTACAGGATATCCATTCCTTATTACTTACCTTAATTTTCATATTGTTTATTATAATAGAACTCATATATTTAAATAAATCATTATCAATTTCAAAAGTTCTTGACGCTATTATAGATATATCATCACCAGATTCTATATCATGTATTTTTCCTTCCCTTTTAATATTTACTAAATTCAAGCCGACAATAAATTTTAAGTTAGGTGTAGGGTTCCCAGAAGGCTCAGGAATAAAGTAAAGATTTTTATTTGTAGAATAAAGTGGGTCGATTGCGTACATAGACATCATTCTCGAAAATCCTTTGTTTTTAATTTCATAGGTTCCTTTAAATTTTTTACCATAAAATTTTAAACTAAAATTTTGATTTAAAAATTTTTCCACAAAAAAATGCCACCCCTCATTTACTGCCACGTTATCTTTAGTATTTTTTATTTCAAATTCAATTACAATTCTTATATTTCCGCGTCCTTCATATCTATCATTTCTTTTGTATCTGCATTAATTATAGAAAGAGAACCTTTTAATTCTTCTGTTTCACTTTTTAAATCTGAGATAATATTTTTACTTTCTTTTTTTACTGTCTCAATATTAGCTAAAGCATCAGAATCAATATTTTGTACAACTCCCGCAAGTTCACTTGAGATTTTAGTAATAGTTTTATTAACAGATATTTCAATGGCTGAATCAATTTTTTTCTCAATCTGTTCCTGAGATATTTCAGAACTAATTTTAGGAATAAATGCAGTTATCAGAAAACTGAGTAATGCAAAAATTGCAGCCAATGTATATAATAAGTCTTGGTGTTCAAAAATCCATTTATACATTTTATATTTAATTTTATTTTCAATACGCTCTTAACTTTGATTTACACAAATTAAAGAATTACTACATAGGTATTTTCCTAACTTTTAAAGAGTTATTCCTTATTTATTTGATATAAAACTTATAGGATAATTAAATTTAATAGATTAATCAAGTGAATAATTTCGTACGAAAATTTATTGTCGAAACTATAGCCTTTTAAATATTTTCAATTTCATGAATATAGATCACCTCAATATATTATTAGGGTGATTTATATTAATGAAATTATTTGATGTTTTTAATTATCATCTGAATAGATATTTAAAACACTAAGATTTATAGAAAAGAAATATAAAAGTAAATAGTTCACTATTGCTTGATATGTCTATACCGCTATTCTACTACTGCATTTTCAATTCCTCCTATTTGTGCAGCTGTTTGGCTAAATGAACTATGATGAGATCCAAAAATTTTAGCAGTATTGGACAAACAATATAAATCAACTACAGCATCTTTAATAGCCTCATTATTATTTCTATCAAAACTGGTCACTGGAGCAGAAATAATACGTTCACCATATTTTTTCTCCAAAATTAATTTTGTTTTCAAATCATCTGTTGACAGGAAAAATCTAACACCAGTATTTTGCAGAATAGCTTTCTCTATAATACTAAAGAATTTCTCGTCCGTACTCACACTTTGTGCGATAATGTGATCCGTTTTTCTAATATGTAACCCTAAAGTATTATCATCAAATTGTTTGGCAATGGTAAAAATTCTATTTTGAAGACTTTCAACAGGTTTTATATATTTATACAATGACTTTAATTCAGAAACTCTATAACAGCAATCTATATAAGCATCTTTTAAATTATCTAGTACACTATCAATTAATTTGGAAACATTCGAAATAAATAATGATTCAATTTCCTGAGTTGAATAACTATTATTGAGGATGTTATTATAGATATATCCAAACTCAGGATTAGTTAGAATTTGAAAATGAGGTATTTTTTTTAATTTATTAAGTGTTGCTTTTTCATTGTCATTTAACTTTAAATTAGCTGATAAAGCTTTAATATTTGCTTTTAAAAATCCTTCTTTTTTCACTAAATCAACCTTGTATGAAGAATCTTCTTTTTCTCCCATTTTTATTAAATTTAATTCAGGGAAGTTCACAGGTACATTCATCAAATTTATAACAATATGCTCATTATTTAAAGGTTCAAAAATATCTTCAAAACTGGAATTCAATGAATCATCCATAGTCCAAAAGATAGTTAAATCTATTCCCTTAGATACGCATATATCTATAAATGAATCTATTGTTCGAAGTCGATTACATAATCCTCCAACAGGTCTTAAATAAAGCATTAAATTAACGTTTGAATAATTAATAAAACATATATGGTAACTATAATCAAAGAATACTTACAGTTCATCATTTAATATAGACATAACTCTAAAATATGTGTATTATTGCTTAATAAATTATAGCACCTATTAAACTAAAATCAAATTGATGAAATCAATTTTATCATTAATCAAAAAAGTTGGATTATCAGCAATTATCCTATTAGGCTACTTAATAAGTCCTTTTGGATATGGCTTTATCTTCGGATATCTCCTATTCATATTTTTTCTGTTGTCTGGCAAAACAATTATTGCTTTATTGGACATTGATGTTTTTATATTAACAATATTCACAATTATTTATGCTGTTTATTATACATTCAATCCATTTAGCGGGAGTCAATTTATTTTTATTTATTTGATTTTTCCTCCTATTTTTTACTTACTAGGCAAACTGATTTCTAAAAAAATTAATGACTATACCCAGATTTATAATTTTATACTGTTTCTATCTATTGTTTATTCTTTAATTGCTCTAATATCAGTTTTGTATAGTATTCACACGAAAGGGTTTGTAATAGTGAATAGAAATATCTCGATGATATGGGAAAGTACTATAATGAATGCAACCGGAATGGCCGCTTATTTATTCGCAAATATGTGTATTCCCGCTCTTCTCTTATTTACTTTTAAGAAAAATTCCTTAATTAAAAATATAGTCTTACTCACCGTATATATTTTATCTATTGTAGCCACTTTAAGATTAGGAAGTAGAACACAGTTAGTAATTTCCTTTATAACATTAATTTTTAGCGCTCTGTACTTTGTATTAAAACAAAAGGGCATAAAGAAAATTATAAGTTTTGGAGCTATGTCCTTGTTGACGTTAGTGGTAGTGACATTTTCCAATATAGATTTAAAATCTGACACATTCAGTGCTTATTCCGGCCGAATAGAAAGTAAAAAATATGGTGCAAGTACCGCCGGAGGTAGAACGGAAAGATGGGAAAAATCTATTATAAATTTATATGAAAAACCATTAGGCTGGGACGTTAATGAATTTGGCTTATCCCATAATCTTTGGCTTGATGCCGCAAGAGTCGGTACCGTAATTGGCTTTATTTTTTTAATATTATTCTCAATTATTTCCACAAGAAAAGTTTATGTTTTCATTAGAGACAGGAATATCCCGATACCCCTTAGAAATTTGGCTTTGGTTTATTTTTTAGCTTTTTATTTGCAATTTTTTGTCGAACCAATTCTAGATGGTTCAATTCAATTATTTGTATTTTATT
>JAHDDQ010000166.1 GCA_020629275.1 Tenacibaculum sp.
AAAACCTATAGAATTTATGTGTGGTATAATAGCTTTGATAGGGAAAGGAGATATAATAGAACCATTAGAAAAGATTAAGCATAGAGGTTTAGACTCAACATTTGTTGTATGTACTGATAATATCGTAATAGGTTTTAACCGTTTAGCAATTAACGATAAAACAGAAAGCGGAATACAACCATTTGAATACGGAGATTTAATCGGTGCTTTTAATGGTGAAATTTACAATGCTGCTTTTTTACGTAAAAAGTTCAATTTAAAAATAAAATCATCTTCTGATACAGCAATCATATTGCCATTGTTTGAAAAGGAAGGGAGTACTATCATCCAATATCTTGATGGTTTTTATTCTGGTGTTATTTACAATAAGAGAACGCAGCAACTTTTTTTACTACGGGATTATATTGGTAAAAAGCCGCTTTTTTTTGTAAAAAAATCAAATACACATTTTATAGTTAGTGAATTAAAAGCGATTCATCAATATGAAGATTTTCAAATTGTTCCTAAAGGTTTCTCGGAATTGAAGAGTGAAACCATTCATTTGATAGAGCAACACACTGTACCTTTTGTTTCTAAACAAGATATTAGGGAAACGCTCATTGAAGCAGTAGAGAAACGATTCCCAAAAGAAGAAAAACGGTTTGGAGTGTTTTTAAGTGGAGGCTTAGACAGTTCTATTATTGCAAGTATAGTGGCAAAACATTCCGATAATGTAATTTATTATACGTTAGGTAATGCAGATGATTTTCGGTTTGTGAAAATTCTCGCCGAAAGAATAGGAATACAAGTTAAAAATGTCCCCTTACCCAAAGAGAATGAACTTGCGAAGTTAATCGAACAAGTTGTTTATCACACAGAAAGCTATAATCCTTCAATTATCAGCAATGGTTTGGCAACATTTCTACTTTCAAAAAGAGCCAAGGAAGACGGGCTAAAAGTTGTTTTAAGTGGAGAAGGGGCTGACGAATTATTTTGTGGTTACAAGGTTTCAGATAGTCAAGATGTATGGTTTGAGAAACGAACTGAATTTATTGAAAACTTACATTTTACAGAATGTAGGAGATTGGATATGTCTTCAATGGCTCATACGATTGAAATCCGTTGTCCGTTTTTAGATAGAAAAGTATATGCAGCCTCTAATGATTGTACCGTAAATGACCTAATTATAGATCATCAAGGAAAAGGAATTTTACGCCAAGCCTTTGCTTCTGATTTGCCTAAGGTAATCTTATCCAGAAATAAAATGTCATTTGATGTTGGTTCGGGGATAAGAAAAATGGTTGTTGAATACCTCACAAAAAATAATACAATAGAGAAAGAGGCATTAAGAAAAATTTGGAATACATATTTTCAGAAGTCATTATCCAACAACATATATTTTCATTCATACCCGACCTTTGATAAAGTAATTGCGAAAAGAGGTACTTCGCACAAGGTGAATAAACTTGAGAAACTTGAAAAACTATTGTTTCAAGAGTTTAAAACTGTTCCTTTTCATAATATTTTTATGCTTAATGATAAAAATATTGTTGGTACTGAATTAGGGGGGACTTGTTCAGATAAAGTACTGCATTTTAGAAAAGTTCTTTTAGAAAACGGAATAGAATCTAAACTACACTCCTCATTTATCAATGAAAAAGAATGTCACCGTATGCTTTCAGTTGATGTGGCAGGGCAAAAATATTTTCTCGACCCTGGCTCAGGATGGTTAAATCCAAAACCTATTCCCTGTGATAAACCGATGACGTATTCAATTTTGGGAATATCCTTCAAGACAGAACTTTTAAATGGTAATATATTTTTATATCATAAAACGAATGGTGAGTTTAAATTAATGATTAGAATTCCGCTGGAGTTTCAGCTAGAAACTAAAATACTTTCTGATATTGACAATAGATTTTGTTCCAATATCGATTATCCGTTTCAAAACAGTTTAAGGTTTTCGAAAGTTGTCAATGATTCATTTTATTTTATAAAAGGGAATAGGTTGAAAATTTATAGCAATAATGGAATTATAGAACAAGTTTTAGGTAAATCAGCAATAAAGCATTTGATACAAAAGACGTTTAACTTCAACTTACAAAACCTAGATAAATGGTACACTCCCAACCAAAAGTAACTGTAATAATCGCTACAAAAAATAGAACTACACTATTAAAGGAACGCTCGTTAAAAAGTGTTTACAATCAAAGTACGCTACCCCATCAAGTCATTGTTGTGGATGATTCTGATGCTCAACGATTTATAGACGATAATATTTCTGTAATTGAAGAATATCAGAACAAGGCATTACGGTTACAAATAAACCATATCATAAACCATAGAACTAAAGGTGCTGCTGGAAGTTGGAATAGTGCAGTTGACTATATTTTATCACAAAAACAAATACCAGAAAATACGTTTATAGCAATCCTAGATGATGATGATGAATGGCATTCTAATTATATAAAAATGTCTTTCGATAATATTAGGAAGCATTCATTAGATATGGTTGCTTGCGACTTCTATCGAATCACCGAAGAGGGAAAAGAAATTAATACTGCACCTAATAGATTAGATGTCAATGATTTCTTAGTTGGAAACCCAGGCATACAAGGTTCAAATATTTTTATTCGATTATCTTGTTTCTTAGAAGCAGGTTGTTTTGACGAAAATATAGAGAGTTGTACAGATAGAGATATATGTATAAGAATTACAGATTTAGCTACAATCAAGTATAGACGAGTTGCAATACCTTTGATGAATCATTTTGCAGAAAGTACCAGAGTTCGGATGAGTACACCTAATACTGAAATTAAAAATTCAGGATTGAATAACTTTTGGTTAAAATATTCAAAACGAATGACAGAAGAACAAAAAGAAGGCTATTTAAAGAGAGCCAAAACATTGTTCAACTGGGTGTTGCCTAAAATACTTGAAGAACCAAAAGAAATTTATTCTAAACCAATAACTAGTATTGAAAAATTTAGCTTACAGGTCGGAGTTATTTGCTCTGATTATAAGGTCATTTCTCCCTTGCTTATTCAACTTGGACAACTACAAAGTGAAACGTTTATTGATAAAATTCAAATATTCCTCCTAGAGAATAATCTATCAGTAGAAGACAAAAAAGCAATAATAAATCAAAAACAGTTGTTGGAGGTAATTTTTATTACCAAGCCAATGCAAGATAAGTGGATTGGAAAGGCGGACTATTTCAAGAACTTTTCTCGAAACAAAAACAGTATGTTTAGTATAGCACAAGCTAGAACACTATTACAAAAGTATATAGGACAGGTGATGAAACAAACAACGGATTCTGTTGTGGCTTGGATTTTAGACGAAGATATGCGAATTACAAAAGATACTGTAGCAGGTTTGAAGGTCTTACCTCAATTGAAAAAACAAGGAGTTGATATTGTTATCGGAAAGTATGAGTTTTCTTCTCCAAATCCACCGATTAATGGGGTACGTACCCAGTTAGTAGATTTTTGGTTTAACTTAAATTGGTTGTTAAATCAAAAAATGACTGCAAAAATGAGCGATATTTCTTTTGAAAATAGAATACTGATTAAAAAATATCCTGATTATTATTATGACTTATCACGAAAGCACTCAGGGCATTTAGAGCATCCCTTTTGGCTAAAACCCAATTCAAATATAGAAACGATTAGCAATGCGATAGAACGTTTAGGTAAGGATATTATAAAAATATTTGGTGGAACTCCACTGACAAGATCATTGCTTACTATTCATTCTGGAAGCATTTTAGACACTGCAAAAGATTCTGTAAATAGAGGTGGAAATACATTTATTTTCAATCCAGAGGCTTTGGACAGTGTACCGAATTTGAACATGGAAATTAATGGAACGGATATTCGTCGTTCTGATATGATGTGGGCTATCATTAATAAATATTATCGAAAAATGAATATCAAATCGGTAAATATTCCAATATGGCATACGGGTAAAGTTTTTCGAAATCCTGCTATGTTAAATATAGATAAAGTAAGAGAGGAGATTTTAGGTTCGTGCTTATATGCAGGTTTAACAGATTGGTTGAAAGTTAACCCCGAACATTCGCTATGCTTTTCTGAGAAAGAAATATCAACAATTATAGATAATATGAAGCATCATCTAAAGCAACGACTGATTTTGTTGAAGCAATCGTTTTATAGAATAAGAGGTGTTTCAAAAAGTATTCAAGGATTAAGAATATACGCACAAAGTCAAGACTTACAGAAATTAACGGAGATAGTCGATCAATTATTTAGTAAACATAATTTTGAACGGATAGAAAAGAACGTAGGAATAATTCCATTTCCCATTCTATCAGATTTTCTAAACTCAATGCAAAAACAATCAGATAGCTATAAAACATCAGTTATATCATGATTCTAAATAAAGACAATTGGTGTGTCTTGCCAACTCGATTTGGAGATTTTCGTATGTACGATACACAAGTTGAGGGAGTTTTACTTTTATCGGTATCGCCCATTGAAAATATTGGTAATAATCCAATATTGCGTATGCACTCTTCGTGCATTGCTTCGGAAGTTTTTCAAGCAAAAGATTGTGATTGTGCCGACCAGTTATATGAGTCCATGAAACTTATAGTGAATGAGGGTAGAGGTATAATCATATATCTTTATCAAGAAGGTAGAGGGCATGGATTGTCAAAAAAAATCAAGGCTGTTTCGGTAATGCAAAAAGAAAATTGTGATACAGCAGAATCCTTTGTTAGATTAGGACTTCAACAAGACGTAAGAGATTTTTCGAAGCCTGTAAAAATTCTTCATTTTTTAGGAATTAATACAGTCAGATTGATTTCTAATAATCCGTATAAAGTAAATTTTTTAGCAAGAAATGATATAATTGTAGAAGTAATTCCTACTCATCCAAAAATTAGGGAAGAGAATAGAGATTATTTATATTCAAAAAATGCAAAACTAGGACACACGCTACAACTAAACGAAGAGGAAACGACGGGATTAATCCCTTTTTACCATTCCGACCAGAAATGGGGCGATTTTTCTAATTTTTCAAAACACGCTATTTTTTTAGATGGAAAAATATGGGCAACAGTAGAACATTTCTATCAAGCTCAAAAGTTTCATAATACAGAATCTCAGGAAATAATCAGACAATCCGAAACTCCGACATTAGCAAAGCAAAAAGCATATAAAATTCTGGAAAAACAACCTGCTCAAAATTGGTTGTATAAGAAAGAGGATGTGATGTATAGGGGATTAGAAGCAAAATTTACACAACATCCTGATCTCTCAAAACTGTTAATCGGCACGAGATACAAGACACTTGTAGAACGGTCAGACACAGATAAATATTGGGGAGATGGAATCGATGGGAATGGAAAAAATCGGCTAGGGTATTTATTGATGCGACTGAGAAGAAAAAAGTTGAAACAACAGCAACAGAGATTAAAGATTGATATCATTCAAAACCTTCTTAACATACAAGAACCATTAGTAGAACTAGGTAGGGGAGATGAAGGTGCTGTTTACACCGATAAAAAATGGGTTTATAAATTATTTTATGATATTACAGATAGTGAATGGTCTTTTTTGAAAGAGAAATCTAGTTGTTTTGTGGATTGCAATGCCCTTGCCAAAATAGAGTGCCATGAAACTAAAGAACAGAGATACATTCGTTATCCATATCTTGATTTTAAGCCTTTGCAACATTTTGATAAAATAGAAATTATTTCATTTTTAAAATTTTGCAAGTTGAATGATATTATGTTTGCTAATATAAAACCACTTAATTTCATTCAAACGGAAGATAGAATCAAACTCATTGATTATGGTAGATCATTTATTTTATATAGTGAAGGGGAGTTATTGAATGCAACAAAACGTGCGTATCTGCTTTGGAAATTTCCAACAATGGAAAACGATAAATTTAAAGCCTTTACACAAAAGATTAATAATAATGAAGAGTTTTTAGAAATAGCAGGTTGGGAAGATTTCTGGCTAGAAATAAATGAAGAGTAAAGAAAAAATAAACGGGAATTCTCAAAAACGCCCAATCCCCTTCATAATTCCTTGCTGCACCCTTACAGGAATATCATGGTCATCCAAATGTTGTTTCAAGATAGCGACACCAGATTGAACTTTTTGGATGATCCCTTTAGGATTTTTAATAGTGAATAAATCAGCGACGTACAGCATGTCCGTTGGGTCGATATTGTGCCGTTTGCCATTGATAGAAAGTGCTCGATGGGTTTGCTTGAAATCTACTAAAGGATTGAGAGCATAAGTCAAGTCATAGGCAGGGGATAAGTCCCAACTATCTTGCAGTGGATCGTAGATAAAAGTATGATTTTTTAAATGATCGTCGGTGTTTCGGAAAATCACATTGAATACCATACGCAGATAGAGTTGCTCAAGCTGTGCTTGTGAAACCTTTAAAAAAGAAGCGAGTTTAAACAAGTTTTCATAGCTCGAATGTGTTGCTTTTTGATAATCCCAACCCGTTAAACCCGTTGCTGTCAAGACGTGTTGTTTTGTGCCATGTTGTCGATCAAATCGTAAAGTGGCAAAATGTTGGTGGTCAATCAAAGTCGAATCCATCATCTGAATACCCAACGCCCGTGCCGTCAGGTGATAACAATATTCTACCACTTCTCTCGGATAGTCGGCGGATGCGTCGAGTGCCAACTTGACCAAGTAATGTTCATACGCATCCGAATATTCCAAATCACCAGGAATGATATTCCCCGTAATTTTATGTTTAGATAAAATAATTTTGGGTCTTGCTCCACCAGCAGATGTACCCATTTTAAAAATATGCAACAACGCATCACTATCAAAAGCCGCAGGTGTGATCTGCTTTTTGGTATCCAATACCGCTTTCAATACCGCTATAATTTCATCCAAATCAATACTGTCCCTTTTGGGTAGCTCGATACTCGGCTGAAACTCCAATGCGCCCATCCCTCTATTGGATAAATATGCCAACTGTTCCAATATCGTAATATTAGATTTTTGTGTGGCTTCCAACCACGTTTTAAAAACAATATTTCCAAACACATCGGGGAGCGAATCTGCTATTGGTGGCGGTAAACCCTTAAACGTATCGTTGTCATATTGACCAAACACCTGCACTTGTGGAACTCGTTTGATGATACCTGTTTTTGGAAAAATATTAGTGTATTGATCTTGTTCCAAAAAACGAGGATGATACTGAAAAGAACATTTACCCAAGTATTCATCTCTGCCAATGCGAGCAACTTCTTCACCAAACAAAAAGACTTTTATGATATTATTTTTCGGCATTTAGTTACTACTTAGTACAATGATGAAGTAGATGATACATTGTTTTGGACGCTCATGATTTGTTGATCGATTGCATCCAACAGATCAAACGCCTTTAATACTTTCAATAGGGTATCAATCGTAAAGTTTTTACCAGATTCTAGGTTCTGAATCGTCAACCTAGAAACACCAAGCGAATCTGCCATGGCTGCCTGTGTCCATTGTCGTTGCTTACGCATGGATTTAACGACTAGCCCAATATGCTGCTTTACTTCTTTTATTTCAACGGTATCAAACATAAAATGTAAATTATATTATACAATATGGCTTTATTTTATCAAAAAAGCAAATTAAATTATACTTTTTGTATAACTGAAGCATCTTAAAAAGCAATTCTTTAGATCAAAAAGATTTAGTATATTTGAAAGGTATTGTGATTACAATATAGGCATGATACACGTTCTTTGAAATAATAGTTTAAAGGTAGTTTTGACAAGTTGTCGATGACCAATAATACGATTTTTTAAGTAATTGTAAATCAGTAGGTTATGTCTTTTGGAGTTTGATCTAAAATAATGATTTTTATAAGTTGTTATAAATCAGTGCTTTATGAGGTTGTCGCTGATTCCCTGTTTTAAGAGTAGTAAGATGCTTTAAAGGCTTGATAATTAGAAAAATATAAATATAGATGTCGCAAATACAGCCTTTTATGGGTTTGTATTCCATTAGATGAGGACTGCGACTCCGATTGACGACGTAGGGTTAATGTATTCTGGTTTGTATTCCATTAGATGAGGACTGCGACGTTTTTGGGTCTAGATACATACAATTACCTTCACTAGTTTGTATTCCATTAGATGAGGACTGCGACTTTAGGGTGTTTCGACCCGTGTGGAAACCTATTAATAGTTTGTATTCCATTAGATGAGGACTGCGACGAGGAAACGGTTGTCGTCTGCTCCTTTGCGTTGTCCAGGTTTGTATTCCATTAGATGAGGACTGCGACTCGTCCCCCCAATCTCCTTCTAGTTCTTTTATCCCTGTTTGTATTCCATTAGATGAGGACTGCGACTGGATTTTCCATACTTAGCTGAAAGCCAAGCCGTGGGTTTGTATTCCATTAGATGAGGACTGCGACACTTTGAATGGCTCGTTTGTGTGCTGCTGGTACTTGTTTGTATTCCATTAGATGAGGACTGCGACT
>JAHDDQ010000167.1 GCA_020629275.1 Tenacibaculum sp.
GAAGGAATGTTGGATGCAAAAGATATATCAGGAACATTGTTGTATTTATTGTCTGGTTTATCACAATATGTAAATGGTCAAAATATTACAGTAGATGATGGTTTCTCTTTGTAATTGGAGAAATTTGTCAGAATATCCTTTTAGATTTGTCTCTAGTTTGAAAGGAAACATCATACTTATAATAACACTTAAATTTATTATCTAACATGAATAATAAAGACTTAAAAGAGTCCTTTTCATATATCCTTACAAGACAAAAGCACTGGAGCAAGTTTCAAAGAAGAAATCCTCTTATAGATCATATTGTTTTCATTATAATCTTGATTCTGGTAGTTCCTCTCCCTTTCATATTTAGCGCTTACTTAAAATCTAAAGTAAAGAAGATAGCAATAAGGAAGCAAATAGCTCTCGTTAGGACTAAGAATGGTCTTAAAATTGCCAAAATTCTTGAACCTCACAACTCCTTTGATATTGTATGTATGAGTGTAAAGGGGGATAGATATTTTTCTAAAATTGATTTATTGCTTTCTGTTTTTTCTAGTTATAACGTCTATAGTAATTATATGATGCTCTTGAAAAATTCGTTTTTAAGAATGAATTTAATTAAGGTAGTAAAGGTTCTAGGATTTTCTAATTTAGAAAAAATGTTTCTCGATAATCACTCATTAAATAGTGTGATTCAATTTAATGATCATAGCCCTGAAAGTTTTTATCTTCATAAAATTTGTAAAGTACAGAATGTTGAAACAGTATACGTACAGCACGCACCTGTGGGTGATAAATTTCCTGCTCTTTATCATGATATAAATGTTCTTTTTAGCAACGATAGTTTAGATAAGTACCAAAAAACAAATGAAAATATAAAAGTTATTATAGCTTTTGATTTTCGATTTCTTAAAGCATTAAATTATAGAGGTAATAAGAAAGTAGTCAATAGTGTTTTATTGTGCCCTAATTTATTAGATAGTATAACCTCTATTGAGCAGACAGCAGAAGCACTCATTAAGCAGGGATATGCCGTTAGGGTTAGAATGCATCCAGCCGATAAAAGACAGTTGGGAAGTCATTTAACTAAATCAGAAATAAAGGATGTTTGGGAAGATTTAGCAATTAGTGAGATTGTGATTACTAACGAATCAGCCATACCTATTGAAGCAGCCTTTTTAGGTTGTTTAGTTTATAAGGCATCATTTTGGTCAGAAAATATAGATGCCTATAATTTTATTAGAAGAGGTTTGATAATCTCTGATGAAAAAACATTGGAAAATTGTATCGTTTCAGTTAATAATAGAAAGCAGGCAATAGATTTAAACAAATTAGAATACTATACTGGTGAAATAGTTATTGACCGATTAAAATTGGATTTATAATCCATTTTTAATGTCTTAAAAGCAGTAGAAATAGTCATTTTAAACAATTTCATTTTGAATAATACACTTAAATATCTTTCGTTTATTTTTTTGCTGTGTACTAGTTGTGCAACACGCGTTATTGAAAATTCTTCTAACATGAAGTTAACATCTCAAGGTTCATCTCGAGCAACAGCATATCATGATAGTGATAAAATGGTCAATACTAAAGATTATTTATTTGTAACATATTTAGAACATTTTAATGGCTCCGAAAAAGTGGTCGTAAAGCGTTTTAACAAAAAAACATCCATTTGGGATGAAGAATATACTTTTAAAAATGTCAAAGATAATCATGGTGGTGCAGCACTTGTGATAGATTCTAAAGGTTTTATTCATATCATTTATGGTTCCCATAATTCACCTCTCAGTTATAATAAATCAAATGAATCGTATTCTGTAGCTTCATGGGGTGAGTTAGAAATATTAAAAGGTAACTATACCTATCCAAGTTTAGCAATTGATAAAAATGATAATCTATATCTAGTAGTAAGAAAGGATGTTCGGAAGTCAAATTGGTCATTAGAATTGTTTAAAAGAAACTCTACAAATGATAGGTGGAGTAGTGCAAAGACAATTTTAGTCTCAAATTATATGAATTGGCGAAATAAGTCATTTAAAGAGGAGGATTTTTCAGTATCAAATGGGTATGTACGTTTCGGGAAATACTTAAGTGTATCAGAATTTAACACATTACATCTTACATTCCATTATTTTGAATATGTTCCTAAAGGAGTTAAAACATTTTCAAATATTAAAAATAATTCCAGTACCTACTTAGTGGGGCACATTTTTTCAGAAGATGGAGGAAATACATGGGTGGGAGGTAATAGTAGGGTTGCGAAAGAGAATCTTCAGATAGGTGAGGTAAATTTAATTGATGGTTATTTTAATCCAGAACTTGCTAAGTCAAATTTTAGTGCAGGTCAACATGTTACAGATGGGTCTAAAATCCACTTTTTATACAGTAAGCATTATGGTAAATATACTAAGCAATTTATCGCTTCATCTGACTACCCTTATAGAACGTGGAATAAACATGAAATCATACATCCGCAGTTCTATTTACGTGCACCTGGAAATATATCATTGAAAGGAGATACATTATTTTTTAATTTAAATGCAATTCCTAAAGCTATTGCCGATAATAGATTAGGTAGAGATCTTTCATTACACTCAAAAATTATAACAGGAAAGATAAATACAGACCTAACCGGTAACATAGATTTTTATGAAAATTACGTTCAATACCCCAATTGGTTACCTCAGATGTCAAAATCTGAAGAGGATTTATGGATTATGTTTACACAAGGAAAACGCAATTCAAATGCAACTAGTGTTCACACAATAAAAATTCATTAATAGTTCGTTTTAACTATTTTATAAAGATTTGAAGTTTTGTGGTTTATTAAATAGATATAATGATAGATACTGTTCTAAATATCCTGAAAGGAAAACTTTTTAAGAATCTAGGGATTTACACAATTGTAAATTTTATAAATTCTTCTATTCCTTTTTTACTATTACCATTCCTAACGAATTATCTTTCTACAGCTGAGTATGCTGTTGTAGACATATTTAACACACTTGCTTTTATTTTCATACCAATTATTGGTCTCAATATTGTCTCTTCTATTTTGAGATTTTACTATGATGATGTTCAATTTAACTTATTCATTTCAACTATTGTTACTTTTTTACTTATATCAGGTGGTACGATCATTTTATTAGTCTTAATACTGTTAAATTATTTACCATATGCTATATTAGGAGATGGAATACCAAATGTCATTATACTTTTTGCATTGGTCTATGCCTTATGCTCTCAAATTATCGAAAGTATTTTGAGTTTATTAAGAGCGCAGGAAAAGCCAATATTTTACGGAGCTATCAAAATTTTTAAAACTGCAATTGATTTATCGTTTTCTTTATATCTTATTGCTGTTTTGTCTATGGGTTGGGAAGGCCGAGTTTATGCAATGCTTGGAGGTGGAGCTATATTTGCTGTTTTTTCTTTAGTTTATCTCTTTAAGTATTTTGAAATAAAACTAGTTTTAGATAGCAAATATTTAAAGATGGCTTTTGCTTATAGTCTTCCATTAATCTTACATAGTTTAGGGGGTTATGTGATCAGTTTTTCAGACCGTTTTATAATTTTACAATATTTAGGTAAAGATCAGGTGGGACTTTACGCAGTTGCCTACCAAGTCGGTATGATAATGTCTTTTGCTAACAATAGTTTCAATCAAGCTTGGACACCTTATTTATTTAAAAGGTTAAAAAGTAATAATGATATAATTGGTAGACAGCTGAATATGTTTAATTATGGGTATTTCATATTCATGATATTACTTGCCCTTTTATTATATGTCTGTACACCAATAATTTATAAACTTTTTATAAATGATAATTTTGTTGTTGATTATAATATAATTTTGTGGGTACTTATTGGCTATGCTTTGAACGGTATGTATAAAATTCTGGTGAATTATTTATTCTATTTCAAGCGTACAAGTAAATTGGCAATTATAACTGTCCTATCGGCTATAAGCAATATTGGATTTTGCATTTGGTTAGTGCCTAAAATAGGAATTTTAGGAGCATCGATAAGTACAACTGTTGCTTTCTTTATTATGTTTGCATTAGTTTATATAGACTATTTAAAAGTATATAGGAATGAAAAGGATAATTAAAAGAGTAATGACATTTTTTTTTACTAAGTTGGCGCAATTTAGTATCGGTGATTTCAAAAAAGAAATGAAGGTAAATAGATTTAGTTTCTTTACAAAAAGAACTACTATTGGATCGAATACACATTTTAATGGTTTTAGAGTTTTCGGAGAAGGGCAATGTTTTATAGGTGATAATTTTCATTCAGGTTTTGGTTGTTCTGCAATTACTAGCAATCATAATTATAACGGTGATTCCATTCCCTATGATCATACACATATTATAAAAGATGTTATAATTGAAAATAACGTGTGGTTGGGTATTAATGTTACTATTTGTCCAGGAGTAACCATAGGTGAAGGGGCAATAATTCAAGCTGGAAGTGTTGTAGTCAAAAGTATTCCTAAACTGAGTATAGCTGGTGGAGCACCCGCAAAAGTTTTTTCTCAACGTAATGAAGAACATTATAATAAACTCTTAATGAATAAAAAATTCGCATAATTATAAATGTTCAATATTGATCAAACTTTATTTTTAATTGAACTAGGTTTTTTTTTACTTTGGTTTAGGGTGGCTTATCTTAATGGTGTTAAGTCGTTGTACTCATTATATTATTTTCTTAATGTTACAATTTTTCTTGGGCCTATATTGTATTATAAAATTGGTTTTATTGCCTATAATACAGTTGTTTCAGATCAATCTCTTGAAGATTATATGTATATAGGAACCGCTGTAGCTGCTATCAATATTTTTTTTAAAAAAATAGTGGATTTAAAAGAAAGAAATATTTTCTCTTATGTGCTAAATAGTTTTTCTAAGAAAGCGGGGGGAAATAAAATGATTACATCTTATTATGCTTTAGTACTTCTTATTTGTTTATTTTATATAATACTATATTTAAAATATCTTCCTTTATATGGTTTAATTATAAATGGCGAAATTGGTGAGCGACTAGACTTAACTGGAGCTGTCCCATTTTATATTACAGCTTCATCTGTATTCATGATATGTATCCCTAGCGCTTTTTTTTACTTCAAAGAGTATCAGAGTAATAAATTGTTAAACTTTGTCCTTTTTATGTTTGTCTTAGTTGGTCTTACTGCTGGAGGAAATAAGGGGATTGTCTCATTCTTTATTTTATTCTATATTTTATTTTCCTTTAAAAATATAGCAAAGTGGAAAGTTATTCTGGCTTCTTTTTCAGTACTATTTATTTATGCAGTATCAAAAGGAATTAAAACATTAAATGCTGAAAGTTTAGCATACTTATCAGAATCGCCATTTCGAAGACTGTTTGCTACACAGGGAGTTGGCTTTATTGGTCGTATAAAAATGGTTTATGAAAATAAATTTGATTTAAATTCTATTTATAACATTAAACAACAATTATACGCAGAAATGTATAATATGCCTCTTGGATCGGGATCAGGTCCCACTCACTTCATGGGGGATTTGTATGTGTCTTATGGTATTTATATTATGGCATTGATCTATGTAATTTATTTGTTATTTGCCTTAAATCTAATTAAGGCTGTAGATACTCAACTTGACTACAAAAAACACTCATTAGTGCTTTGGAATGTTTTTATACTAATATATTTGAGTACTATGTCAGATATTAGTGTAGCTAATGTTCTGAGATTATCTATAGTTTTTTTAAATCTCCTTATTGTTTTTCAATTTTCAAAATTTAAAGTTTCATGAATCACCCTCTTGTATCCATTGTTACTCCCGTTTTTAATGCGGCTAAATTTCTAGAAGAAACAAGTAGTAATGTCATAAACCAAACATATACGAACTGGGAGTGGTTATTGGTTGACGATTGCTCAAAAGATAATTCTAGGGAGTATTTAAAAAAAATGGAACTAATAGATTCGAGAATTAAGCCTATATATCTTAGTACTAATGGAGGGTCTGGTCCAGCTCGAAATAAGGCTATAGAAGCAGCAAAAGGAACTTATATTGCATTTTTAGACAGTGATGATTTTTGGTCATTAAATAAGTTAGAGAAACATGTTGCATTCATGCAAAAACACGATGCCTCTTTTTCTCATACTTCTTATGGATTTACAGATGAAGAGGGGAATCGAATTAGAGATACATATCACGTGAGTCGTAAACCGGTTACTTTTAAAGATCTTTTAAAAAGAACTGAAATAAGTTGTCTCACTGCAATGTATGATCAGGAAAAAATTGGAAAGTATTTCATGCCAGATGTTCGATTAAAACAGGATTACGCACTCTGGTTAAGTATACTCAAAGATGGTCATTGTAGTATACCATTAGACGAAGAGTTAGCTTTATATAGGCAAGTTAAAGGAAGCGCTACAAATAATAAATTTAAACTCATATTTAAACATTATTCTTTTTTACGAAAGTATGCTGAACTATCTAGAATAGGGGCAATAAAGTACTCTATTCATTGGGGACTAAATGGGCTAAAAAAATACTATTTATAATTATTAAATTGACTTATGAATTACCTAGTGATTACATTATTACTAATTATATTGTCACGAGTATATGTCATGATTGCCAAGAAGTATGGGATTTTAGACATTCCAAACCATAGAAGTTCACATCGTACTGTAACAATTAGAGGAGGAGGTATTCTTTTTTTCTTAAGCCAAGTTTGTTTTTTTATAGAATCCAATTTCTCTTATTGGCCATTTTTCTTAGGCTTGACAATGCTAGCCGTGATTAGTTTTTTAGATGATATACTTACACTCAAGGCGTCACTACGTTTCTTTATTCAGTTTACAGCTGTTTCAATTCTCTTATTCTATATAGATTTGGATATAGCAATATTTTTCACCGCTATTCTCTTGGTGGGAGCTATAGCGTTTTTGAATGCATTTAATTTTATGGATGGCATCAATGGTATTACAGGTGTTTATTCAATTGTAGTATTGTTAGTTTTTCTATATCTAAATATAACAAAGGAAACTTTCGTGTTGAATGAAGTAATTACCTATGCTCTTATTTCTGTATTAATATTTGGCTACTATAATTTTAGAAAAAAAGCCTTGTTTTTTGCAGGAGATGTAGGGAGTATCTCAATGGCCTTTATTTTACTGTTTTTGTCATTGCGTTTTTTTGAGGTATATAAGAGTATAGTATTTGTAGGCTTTTTTGCCGTTTACGGAGCGGATACTCTACTTACAATTTTGAAGAGAATATATTTAAAAGAGAAGATATCCGAGCCACATAGGCATCACATTTATCAAAAATTGGTTGATGTTTTTAAATGGAGTCATATGAAAGTGGCAATAGTATATGGTACATTACAACTAGCATCTTCTTTATTAATTATAAATATGATGGACGCTGCATATAATACACAACTTTTAGTCTTATTATTTCTGCTGACGATTATGGTGGTAATTTATGTGAGTGTAAATGCTATAGCTAAGAACAGGTTTAGTGTATAAAGATTATATTGAAAAGTGGAAAGGTTGGTTGACACTATTTTTTGGTATAGTTTTAATTGTTCCTTCTTACTACTCAATAAGTAATTATTTTTTATCAGTACTACTCTTATTTTCTCCCTTGTTCTTTCGAAAGGGAGCTTTTGTAAAACATAAGTGGCCTATTGTTGTCACATTGATTACAGTAATTATCAATCTAGTTTATTATCGAAATGTTTTATTTTGTTTTAATTGTGAAATTGATTTTGGGCGGATTATTCCTATCCCGTTGCTCCTGTTATTAAGCTCTTTTATTGGTTTTTATTTTAAGAATTCTAGAGGTCTAATAGTTGCATTCACAGTTCTATTTTCTTTGGAAGCCTTTGTCGGTATTGCTGAGTTTATCTTTGGGGTACAAAGTTTTTTTATTGGAAATAGAGAGCTGATTGAGACTCCTAAAAAATATTTTCTGTCACAATCTGGGGTATTCGGACTTAGTGCTGGATCAAGTTCATTTGCTGTGAATATGTTATGTTTAATTTTTCTTGGAAATATTTATTTCTCAAAAAAAGTTAAGGTTATCTTAATGCTTATTGGAATCCTTGGAGTCACTCTTTCGTTAAATAAAACGATTATTATAGGGGCGTTTGTTTATTTATCAACTACTATTCTTTTTTCAAAACAATATAACAAATTTAAATATTTGCTCATATTACTAATAGTAATTACAAATGGAGTTCTTCTTTACTTTGTTTTATATCCACTATCTACAATAAATATTGTGCTCACTGGAAGATTACCTATTTATGAAGCATTTGTGAAATTCATAAGCGAAAATGTTCTTTTTGGAAATTACTTTAGTCCACTTAGAATAATTGCGAATAGTGGCAAAATCATACATTCTCATAATAGCCTTTTGCAACTTTTAGCTGATAATGGGTTAG
>JAHDDQ010000168.1 GCA_020629275.1 Tenacibaculum sp.
GTGGTATCGAAATAATACTTTCTTAAAGCGCTTCTTAACATATAGGTTTGATAAAGGAGCGTTAAAAATAGACTTCTACTTTTAATAAAAGTTTTAAGAGTTTGTTAAACTTATGGTGTTGAACTTGATACTTGTAAAACCTTACCGTTGTAAAATTTATGACCGGTTAGAGAGAAATTAAAAATATAATCTGCCATCTCTTCAGCTGTAAGAGGAGCTACATATCCAGGAAAAGCTTCCTGTAACATTTCAGTCTGTACAGCTCCAATAGCCAATACGTTAAATGCTATTTGCTGTTCTTTGTATTCTTCAGCAAGTAACTCTGATAAAGTAATAACAGCACCTTTAGCAGAACTATAGGCGGCTAAACCTGGAAATTTCATACTTCCTTGAATTCCTCCCATACTACTAATAGTAACTACATGACTCCCAGTATTCATGTAAGGAAGAACTTGTTTGGTAAGTTCAGCCACAGCAAATACATTTACTTGGTATACTTTTAAAAAGTCTTGTGTGGTTAATTCTTTAAAAGGTTTGTTAACTAACATACCTGCATTATTTACCAATACGTCTACATGGGTCCAATTAGATTTTATAAAATCTACAGCCTTATTAATATCCGTTTCTTGAAGTAAATCAGTAGAAAGTGCAGTAATATTTTTATGTTTAATTTCAAGCAAAGGGTCTGCGTTTCTAGATAATGCCAAAACATTATGTCCTTCATTAGCGAATTTTTGCGCTAATTCATAACCTATTCCTCTACTTGTACCTGTTATTACGATATTCTTACTCATCGATTTCTGTTTTTTGTTCTTCAATATTTTGTTGTAATTCTTTCTTCAAGAGTGCCCATTTTTCTTTTAGAAGTGTATTTTCTTTAAAAGATTTTTGAGTCTCAGCAATTTCAGAAGTATACTGTATTCTATCTTGTAACATTGGATGATTACTTAAGTATGCTGGAATATCTACTTGTGATTCATCTTGTAAAATTTGGAATAGTTCCGGCATACCATGTAAGTCTAAATTGTTATTACGAAGCAGTTCTAATCCGAAAATATCAGCTTCTTTTTCTAGACTTCTAGAGTACGAAAGTTGAGAGAATAAGTGAGCGTTTTCTCCTAAAATGGCTGTTACGCCATTAACATCCCCGAATACTATAGAAATGAAAATAGCGCCAGATAAATTACGAGATACACTTTTTAAGACATGTCTATTTTCTATATGTGAAATTTCATGACCTATCAATGCAGCGAGTTGGTTTTCATTTTGAATTTTTTCTAATAAAGAGGAGAATACGACTATTTTACCTCCTGAAAGCGCAAACGCATTTAAGTCATTACTAGTAGCCACTTTAATATCTATAGGAAACTCACTTTGAATGGTTAATGCATCAACGAAATCTTGAAGTTTTTCCGATTGCTTATTATTTATTGTTAGTGTAGGAGATAATGTTCTGTAAACATAATCTCCAAAGCTAATTACACTTTTGCTAGGTAAGTTTTTAGCAAAACCAACTGCAATTGTAGGAACTACATAAAAATACATACCGATTGCAAAAGCAATAATGGCAAATACTAAAATTAAGATTGATCTACCTACTGATTTATGTAAAACAACATCAACTTTAGTGCTAAGCAAATCATTATTGCTATTATTTATGTAATCTATGAAGTCGATATCAGCGCTTTCAATCCTTTGGAAAGGAAAATCTTTTCCGTAAGTAAAAACAACGATGTCTTTGGTGTAAACTTCAGATTTTTTTATATCGTTAACTTGCCAATTAATATCTTGCTTAGGTATTATTGGATCCGAAAATGAAATTCGCCAGCTTGAATAGTTCGGGTATATTTCAACCGAATGAGATTTAGATGAATTACCATCAAAATATGTAGCATTAAAAGCCATATTACACTAAATCTATATCCAATATGTCTAAAAAGTCGTCACCAGCAGCATCATCGTAATTGTCATATTTAACTTGCTGAATACTATCTGTATCTAAGCCTTCCTCGATTTCTAAAAATCTAAAGATAAATTTGAAGGTTCTTACTGCAACCCAAGGTGTAGCTAAACCAAAAGTAAAGGCAATTAAAAAGAAGTTTACGATCATTAGTTCAAAGATGTCACCTGGTTGCATTGTAAATCTAAAATTCACTTTCTTTCCATCTTGAGTAATTTCTGTATTATCTGCATAAAAAGACCATAATTCTTTAAAGTACCAGAAAGAGTAAATTCCCAATGTTAAATAAAATAGGAAGACGAATTTTAAATTGATCCAAAATAATGTTTCTCCTTTTCCTTTGAAGTCAAAAGATAAATTCCCGAAGCGTAAATGACTAATAACATATTTACGAATATCTACACTAAACCATGAACTGTAAATGCCAAGTGTAACAATCGTTAATAATGCGCCTGTAATACACTTCCAAAATAACTCCATTCGATCACCTAAGTATTTAAAATAAATACCTTTCCAAGAACTCCTTGAAGCTCTATACCTTGCAGCTCCATGAATAGCAAAAGGAATAAGAAGAATAAAAAACAGATAAAAGGCAGCCATAGCGACTCCTAAAATTACTGTGTTTTGAGTTTGTAGCGCGTATAATACAAGGGCATACAATACTACAATAACAACATATAGTTTTATAAAACCCCTGAAAACCTCTTTACCAGTACCATGAAACGTAAATCTATTTTGATCTAATGCAGTAGATTGGTAATGATATTTTAATAGTTCAACTTTAGCCCAAGGATAATACAATCCTATGGTTAAAACAGTTAATACAATGTTTTTTAAATAAATAACAGCAAATTCGCCACCTTTTCCAAAGTAAGCAAATTTTTTCTTTTCAGTTTTTAAGCCTGAAATAACTTCCATAGTAATTAGTTTTAAATGATCATCAAAATTGCGATATTATTTTGTGTTACACAACTATTGATTTTTTAATATAAAAAATGATATTTTTAAGGATTATAAAAACATACTACAATGAAAAAAATAGTTTCACTATCTATATTTCTTTTTACAATAACTGTGTTGTACTCACAAAACACTTATATTCTTTGTGGGAAATTACTAGATACAAAAACAGGCAATGTTAAAACTGCTCAGACTATTATTGTTAACGGAGCTAAGATTACTAATATTATGGATGGTTATGTTATGCCAAGAAGTAGTGTAGATAAAACAATAGACTTAAAAGATAAGTTTGTATTGCCAGGTTTAATAGATATGCATGTTCATATTGAACAAGAGTTTGATGCAAAAACTAGGTTAAATAGGTATATTTTGAATGAAGCTGATGTGGCATTTAATTCTGTAGGTTTTGCAAAAACCACATTGTTAAAAGGTTTTACAACTGTTAGAGATCTAGGTGGAACAGGAGTAAACATATCAATTCGAAAGGCAATTGATGCAGGTAAAATCCCTGGACCAAGAGTATTTACAGCTGGAAAATCTTTGGCAACTACAGGAGGTCATGCAGATCCAACAAATGGGAGTAGTAGAAAATTAGTAGGAAACCCAGGTCCTAAAGAAGGAGTTGTAAATAGTGTAGAAGATGCAAAAAAAGCAGTTCGTCAACGTTATAAGAATGGAGCAGATTGTATAAAAATTACTGCTACCGGAGGAGTGTTAAGTGTTGCTAAGAGCGGTGATAATCCTCAATTTACTATTGAGGAAGTTAAAGCCATTTGCAATACTGCAAAAGATTATGGAATGCATGTTGCAGCTCACGCACACGGAGACGAAGGAATGCAACGAGCTATTTTGGGTGGTGTAAAAACAATAGAACACGGAACGTATATGAGTGATACTACAATGGAATTAATGAAAAAGTATGACGCATATTTAGTACCTACATTAACTGCTGGAAAAGAAGTAGAGGAGAAGGCTAAGGTTAAAGGATATTATCCAGATATAGTGGTACCAAAAGCATTGGCAGTTGGGCCACAAATTCAAGGTACGTTTGCTAAAGCATATAAAAAAGGAGTAGGAATTGCTTTTGGAACTGATGCTGGTGTTTTTAAACACGGGAACAACGCTAAAGAGTTTGGGTTTATGGTGGAAGCAGGAATGCCAGCTATAGAGACTATTCAATCAGCTACAATAACTAACGCAAAGATTTTAAAAATGGAGTCTGAAATAGGCCAAATTGGAAAAGGGTTTTATGCAGATATTATCGCTGTAAATGAGGACCCAACAGTAAAAGAGAATATTAACACAATGGAAAACGTAGTTTTTGTAATGAAAAACGGTACTGTTTATAAAAGAAAATAATTTCATGTAACATATTTGGTAAGTAAACTACTAATAGGTGTTTTTAAATGAGAGTATTATGAGTTACAAATTACTTGCCAAATATAATTTTATAGTCATACCATCATTGATGATTTTATCATTAATTGCTTTGATAAAATCTCCTTACTTTACTTCTGAAATATCTCCTTATGTTGTTTTAGATTTTTTAATAACTATACCATTGATATATTTCTTACTTATAAGAAGAAGAAATATTAATAGGATAACAGTAGTCTCTACTTTTGTTTTAGGTTTAGTAACTGCTAGTATTTTCTTGCCTACCAGCGAACAACAAATGGTAGTAGTAGTTAAGAATTATTTTTTGCTTTTTTTAGAATTAGGGATCTTATTATATGTCATAAACAAAGCAAGGCTAATCTATAATAACTTTAGAAAACTGGGAAATAGTGTCGATTTTTACGAGGCTATTACATATTCATGTAAAACTATATTACCTTCAAGAGCTGCTAGTTTTTTAGGAACTGAAATTACTGTTTTATATTACACATTCTTTAAATGGAGATTCAAAGAATTAAAAAAAGATGAATATAGTTACACTAAAGAAGGCTCATACAATGGTGTGTTTCTTGGGCTCTTTTTAATTTTAATGATAGAAACATTTGTGCTTCATGTTTTAATTGTAAAAACGAGTGTAGTTTTAGCTTGGGTGTTAACCATACTAAGTATATATACATTGTTACAACTTTTTGCTGTATGGAAGTCTTTGTATGCTTGTCCAGTATGTATAGATAGAGCACAAAAAACTATCAAGCTAAGATTTGGGTTCACAGGGAATATTATGTTAAAGGTTGAAGATATAGAAAGTATCGTCATACATTCTTCAGATTTTCCAGAGAAAAATAATGTTAAGTATTTGTCGTTCCTAGGTGCTATATCTGGGCATAACATTATTGTAAATTTGAAGGAAAATATAACGTTTGAAAAGATATACGGAATAAAAGAAGAAACTAAATCATTAGCCATACTAATTGATGATAAAGAATCATTTAAAAGTGTTGTAGAAAATTTAAAAATTTAATCTTCTAAAATTAAAAAAGAGTAGTTGCTAACAACTACTCTTTTTATAAACCAAACTTTTAACTATAACTTTTTGTATATGAAACAAAACTTTGAATCAAAGTTAATTAAAAGCTTAAATGATTGTTTTTTTTATCGTTAATTGGTAGTGTTTCTATAGACGGAATAAAATAAAAACTTAGTTGAAAGTAATCGATTGGTAAGCTCCTAAGTCTGGAGGTGTACTTCTTGTAACGCCTAAAATATCAAGAGTTATTGGAGTAGAAATCCCTTGGTTAACAGCATCACTATCTTTTCCAATAATAAACTCCTCATCAAAAGCAGATTTAAAATTTGGATTACCGTTTAAAATAATATTTTGGTAACGCGCAGTATTTGTGAAGTCTAGTTCATTATTATTAGCAAAAGTATTATTGAAGTCGTCGAATTTAATAAGGCAGTTTTGCACATTGTAGTTAAAAAGACTACCATTATCAACTCTATCTAAAACAAACTCTATGCTACTACCACCATGAATAATACAGTTTGTGAAGTTAGCTGCACTTAAATCTCCAGTTTCAATAACATCATTCCCCATATCGTCTTGAAAAGTAAAAAAGTTGTTTACTAATACTGCCGGTAAAGTACGAAGGCTATTGTTCCAGTAATTAGCAAATGTTGTATGTGTAAAATTATAGGATCCTCCAACAGTCCCAGCAAAAGAACTTTGTCCTGCATTACCAATAACTAAATTGCTCCCTGAAATAGATGTTTGTCTTCCCAAAACACCAAAACTAGCATGGTTATATATTTCGGTGTTTGTTATTTGTAGTTTTGGTATTGCAGCACTAGGATTACCATCTACTAACAAACCAATGACTCCATTTTTAATAATGGCATGATTTATTTGGTTTTCTTCACTATTTTCTCGCATCCATATGGTACCCCATTGACCTGTAATGGTACTAAATGAGTTCTCTAGTCGGTCTCCTTCAAATATAACTTTTTCGTTTAAGGTTCCCATAACTTTCAAAGAACCTCCATTGTCTATAATCAAGCCAGAGTCATTATGAAAATGAATTCTAGCTCCAGCCTCTATAGTTAATGTCTTACCCGAAGGAACAACAGCATAACCATAAATAACATAAGGTTTGTTACTTGTAAATACAAGTTCACTATCTTCTAAAAAACGACCTTGTAATGTAGTCTGTTCTCCATTAAGTAATAATTTGTCAATTTCCATACTTACTGGATCTTTTCCTGGAAAAATAAAAGTGGCATCCTTTACAAGTGTAACAAGATCTACATCTTGTTGGTTATCTCCTGAATCAAACAAAATCTTATCAGTATAGAGAGGATTTGGTTCTGAGCTAACATCTACGGTAGTTTCTACAAAGACATATATACTATCTTTAGCGTTAATGTTAATATCTGTGAAGTTTTTACCAGGAATCCCATCAACATTCAGACGATAGTTTGATGAGTTTCCATTTTCTAATTGAATTTGAGGAATAGTAATCGCTTTATTACTACGATTGTATACTTTTAAATTATATGTTGCCGATCCTATATTAGTGAAAATAGTATCCAGAAAAACAGTATCTTTTGAAAATTGAAGTTTACCAAAATTAGGCACAGTACTAAAATCTTTTCGACAAGAACTAACAGCGATAATTACTGCAATAACAAAAATAGACTGTAAAAACTTCATTAGATTATTGTTTTATAAGTTCAATTTCAAATAATTTATTCCAATGTTTCCCTGTCACAAATAAACGATTTTTAGCAGTATCGTAAGCAATTCCATTTAAAACATCGTCGCCATTAAGCTTTTGAGATTTAGCCATTTCTTTAACTAAATCTGTAAGGTTTATAATTCCTTCCACTATCCCATTTTCAGGGTTTATAATAGCTATTAACGGTTTTTGCCAGTAATTCGCATAAATTTTACCGTTTATATATTCTAACTCATTTAATTTTTTCAGAGAAGTTTTGTCTGTGTAGGCTTGTATATATCTTTTTTCTGATAGATTTTCCTTATTTAAAAACCATATTTTATTTGAACCGTCTGACTTTATAATTTCTGAATCGTTATGTGTAAGTCCCCATCCTTCACCACTTTTATCGTATGCAAACTCTCCTTTTGGAGCAAAAGTTTCAAGATCATATATAAACCCTTTCCTATGTTGCCATGTTAACCAATAAATAGTGTTATTTACAATAGTCATTCCTTCACCAAAATAACGATCATCAAGGTTTTGTTGTTGTAAAACTTCCCCTGTTTCAAGAATTACTTTTCGTAGCCAAGACTCACCGTTTCTACCTGTAGTTTCATATAAAAAACCATTATAAAATTCTAATCCTTGTGTATATGCTTTTTTATCGTGAGGAAATGTATTCACTATCTTGTAGGAATAAACATTAGGCTTTTTGTTAGCAAAAACTTCAACGTTACCTAGTATCTTTTTTACTTTTTGTGGAACAAATACCAATGCGACTACTTCATGCTTACCAACACCTAGTTTTGTAGAATTGATTGAATAAGAATTATTAGTATTTGAGATCATTTTACCGTTAAGATAAAGCTTAACGCTATCGATTTTATGGTCGTCTAGCTGTTCCAAGCTAATGGTTAAGTCATCTCCTAATTTGACGTTTTTTGTACTCGTTATTTTAAATTCATATTTAGCTTCACTACAAGAGTTTAGTGCTAAAGTTAATGCCAATATAAAGGATAGTTTTTTTAAAAATTTCATATTACTTTTGGTTGAGTAAACTCTCATTACTTTTTAGTTACAAATAAAGCGATTTATTTGTTTGCAATTTAAAAAAAAGGATTAAATTTGCACCCTCAAATAGCCATTGCAGGTTTTTTGATTTTATTGAAGCTAATTTAAAGCGTTACCAACTTTAGATAACTTCATTATAAATTTAAAATATTTTTAAAGATGAAAAAAGGTATACACCCAGAAAATTATAGAATGGTAGCATTTAAAGACATGTCTAACGGAGATGTGTTCTTAACAAGATCTACTGCAAATACGAAAGAAACTTTAGAAGTTGATGGT
>JAHDDQ010000169.1 GCA_020629275.1 Tenacibaculum sp.
GAATTGTTTAGTAAATCTTACTCAAAATTATCTACGTACGTACCAATTTCTGACGCTCAAGTTCAATATTTCAAAAAAAAGTATATAAGCTTTATTAACCCAGGTTATATTAAGTTTGTCGTTAACGAACATAATAAACTAGTTGCTTTTGCGATCGTAATGCCATCCTTCTCAAAAGCATTGCAGAAAGCTAACGGTAAGCTATTCCCTTTTGGATTATTTCACTTATTGAATGCTCGAAAAAACTCTAAAGATGTTACTTTTTACTTAATTGGAGTTGATCCTGATTATCAGAATAAAGGTCTAACAGCAATCATTTTTGAAGAATATCATAAGTTTTTCAAACCTAAAGGCATACAAAATTGTATTCGAACACCTGAATTGTCTGACAACGAAGCAATTAAGAAATTATGGCTAGATTTTAGTCCCGTTACACATAAAAAAAGAAGAACCTACAGATTAAATTTATAATGCAACTTTTTTACAATCCAAATATCACTGAAAACACAAAGGAAATTTTATTTACGAAAGAAGAAAGTAGGCATATTGTTAGGGTTCTTCGTAAAAAAGAAGAAGATCTTTTAAAAATTACTAATGGTAAAAATTATCTTTTTACTGCAAAAATTATAATTGCAAACGATAAAAAGTGTGTTGCTATAATCGTGGAAACTGAGTACAAAAAAAAATCCTGGAATTATAATTTACATATAGCAATAGCTCCTACTAAAAATATTGATAGACTAGAATGGTTTATTGAAAAAGCAACTGAAATTGGAATTGATGAAATAACACCAATAATTTGTCAGAATTCTGAACGGAAAATTGTCAAGCATGATCGACTAGAAAAAATTATGCTATCTGCTATGAAGCAGTCATTAAAATACAATGCTCCTATTTTACACCCAACTACAAAATTTTCAGATTTTATAAACTCTCATAAAAATACTAATTCCATACATATCGCACACTGCAGAGAGAGTGATAAAACGTCTTTAAAAGAACTCAATGATCTACCAAGCAAGGTTACCATTTTAATAGGTCCAGAAGGGGATTTTTCTGAAAAAGAAGTTTCAGAGGCTTTAAAAACTGGAGCAACCCCCATTTCCTTAGGAACAAGCCGTTTAAGGACTGAAACTGCCGCTTTAGTAGCTGTACATAGTATAAATTTTATAAAAAATTAATGTCTCCCATATCACTAATTATTGATAAAATCAAGTTTTAATTCCTAATATATTTTGCTAACTTTAGGTTTCTGTAATTAAAGAATTTTAAATCAAACTTTACATTGACTACCGCTGATTTCTTTAATATATTCCTATTGGTTAGTGCTATACATGGATTTGCATTGAGCCTCATCATGTTTTTTTCAAGAAATGGAAAAGACAAAAGCCTCTTTTTTCTAAACCTAATGATTCTCACAATATCATTAAATAATTTCCAATCTTGGGCCTTGGAAAGAAATCTTTTTCAGCATAAATTTATGCTCGATTATATTCAAATACCCTGGCATTTTTTAAGTGCTCCATTTTTTTATGCATTTTTGATTCACTATTTAGATATTTCAGATAAATCTAGAAGATTTTTAAAATATTTTTTACTGATTTTTAGTTTATTGTGTATTGCCCAAATTAGTTTTGTTGTGTATTACTCTGGATCTAGGACAAACGAAGAATTGGGCTATATATATGAGAAGTATACATCGATTGAAGAAGTTGTTAGCTTTCTTGGTTCTATAAGTATTTTCGTATACTCGTTTTATATACTAAAAAATAAAGAGAAGTTATTTACTAAAATTTTAACTTACGATAATCTAAAGTGGATTTTTAATTTCTTTAGACTCACGTTACTTGTATATGTTTTATGGATTTTTGCACTAGTTATTAAGTTTTATTTAAATTTTACTGGTTTTATTTATTCTTATTATCCATTACGCATCTCTACAACTATAATTATCTTTATCCTAGGTTATCAAGGCTTAAAGTATATCCGTATTTTAAAAGAACGTAAACATTTAAGAGAGGATATTAATGAAGAAACAGTACAAGCCCAATACAGTCATTCGAAAGAAGTTCAAAACGATGAAGGTGATCCAACCAAATTTGAGTCTCAATTTTTAGTAGTTGATGACTATATAAAATCAAACAGAAAATTCCTTCAACCTAAATACACACTTCATAATCTATCAAAGGATTTAGAGATGGGATCTAGTACATTATCCGCCATAATAAACAGTAGCGCTAAGAAAAGTTTTGTTGATTATATTAACGAAATGAGAGTGAAGCAGGCAAAAAAATTCTTACTCGATCCAAAATACGAAGGATATACAATTGCCTCTGTTGGCTTAGAGTCTGGTTTTAACTCAAAATCTGCTTTCTATGACGTTTTTAAGAAACACGCAGGATGTACGCCATTAGCTTATAAAAAAATTAAAGAGAAGTCCGAAGACGATTAAAAAAGTATTCACTAATTAGTCCGAAAACATCTAGTTTGGATGATTTGGGAATGAGTAAATACATTCATCTCATATATTAGCCCTCAGGTTTTAATTCGATAAGCTGTGATAATATTATTTAGCCTATCGATTATATCTAATTAAAAATATGTAGAGAGCTCATTTTTGTTCTCTATGAAAGAGGAAAAGTCTAACACTGTTTAAAAACAGTGTTTTTTTTTGAATAAACTTGTCCTAAAACATCCAAATTAGATGTTTCAGGAATCTCAAACCATTTAATACCAGTACATTTGTAAACGAAAACTTACATAACAGTAAATATTTTTAGGGATAATTATTTACTACTTTACTTCACGAACAAAAAGCACTATATCAGAAGGGAGATAGTGCTTTTTTTATTTCTTATTCCTATCTTGCTTTCAAATAGCAATCATGAAAATACAGTTCAAATTATTTTTACTATTTCTAATAACAATCCATTTTTTGTCAAATGCTCAACAAATTGCTACTATAAAATATAGTGGTGGTGGAGATTGGTATGCTAATCCTACTTCGTTACCTAATCTTATTAACTTTACAAATAAGTTTTGTAAGATGGCTATTGACAAGAATATTGCCACCGTAACACCAAGTGATGAAGATATTTTTAATTACCCTATTGTTTTCTTAACTGGGCATGGAAATATTATTTTTAACGATTCCGATATCCAAAACCTTAGAAACTATCTTACTTCTGGTGGATTCATTCATATTTCAGATAATTATGGACTCGATAAGTTTATACGAAGAGAAATTAAAAAGTTATTTCCTAAATTGGAACTAACTGAAATACCATCAAGTCATCCTATATATAATCAAACTTTCAAATTTCCTAACGGATTACCTAAGATTCACGAACATGATAAAAAATCTCCGCAAGGTTATGGAATCTTCTATAACAATAGGCTTGTACTCTTTTACGATTATGAAAGTGATTTAAGCGATGGCTGGGAAGATAGAGAAGTTCATAATAATCCTGAAGATATAAGACGCAAAGCATTAAGTATGGGAGCTAATATTATTGAATACACATTTAAAAATTAATCTATATTCTGTTTTCCGACAGAAAACTATTTGATCATGCAACAAACATATATTCTAACTTGTTTTATTATCAAATAATTTGCACGTAATAATTTTAATTAATGGACCTTTCCTTTTTCTATTGTCCTATAATTATTTCTTATAAGCTCTTATTTTTTGAAACCGCACTGAACAGTTAACTTGAGACTTCTTGTATTCTATTCAAATGTTCTGTGTTTTTTTGAAGCGATGAGTCTTTATTACTCCTTCTAACAAGTAATTATACCTTCTATTTAAAAACATTTAAGTAATCTTTGGGGTTTATCGATTAAGACCCTAATTAGGCTTTAGAAGTGCTCTAATCTATATTTCTTCTTTAATATCAGTAGTCTTTTATCTTAAGAGACTCTTTTCTTACAAAGACTATTTTATGTATTGTAATTCTCTTATCGCATATATTCTATTAGGATTATGCAAGTTTTTACTGTTAAGTTAATTTACAATGGCTTCTTGAATTACTTTCTGAATTTTAGTTCTTACATTGCTCTTTACTAATTTCCTATTTCGCATAGTTGGGTACACTCTATTCGACAAGAACACATACAATATACCGCTGTCTGGATCTGCCCAAGTATACGTTCCTGTAAATCCACTATGACCAAAACTATTATCAGAAACGCAACCACATGTAGGTTTTTCTTTTGGGTTTATTTGTGGTTTATCGAAACCTAAACCTCTTCGATTTCTAACCTCTGGATAATATCTTTTATTAAATTTATCAATGGTCTCAGGTTTCAAATATTCAACGCCTCCATAACTACCTCCTTGTAAATACATTTGCATAATCTTTGCCACATCATTTGCATTTGCAAACAATCCAGCATGACCTCCTACTCCACCAAGCATTGCTGCACCCATATCGTGAACATAGCCTCTTAATAATTGATTTCTGAAATAGTCGTCATTTTCAGTTGGAACTACTTCTTTCCAATTGAACTTTTTTAATGGTAGGTATGATGTTCTATTTAATCCTAATGATTTATAAAACTCACTTTCTACTACTTTATCTAGCGTTCTTTTATATTTTCTCTCGATTATATCTTTCAAAATATAATACCCTAAATCACTGTACTTATATCCAACTCGATCTCTTAAATCAGATTCTTTAATTTTTTCTTTAATCGAATCTCTATAAGAATTATTCAAATACAAATTCTTAGCTACCTTTATACTATAATTTTTTGACTTCTTTTTACGATAGTATTCTTTCAAAATTTTTCCTGATACAGAATCTAAAGTACTGGTGTAAAATGGTATCCATGACTTTAGTCTTGCGTAGTGTGATAAAATTTGTTTCAAATTCAATCCATCCTTATTACTTTCGCTGTAATTAGGTAATAAGTTTTCTAAATCGGAAAATAAGGATAACTTTTTATTCTCTTCCAACTTCATTACAACTGGTAGCGTTGCTAAAATTTTAGTTAAAGAAGCTAAATCATAAATATCTGATTTTTTAACACGTCTTCTTTTTGAGTCTGTTTGATAACCAAAGGTTTTGTGATAAAAAACCTTCCCATGACGCGCGATAAGTATTTGTCCTCCCGGAGTCATTTTCTGTTTCAAAATCGTATCGATATATTGGTCTACTTCATGAAGTTTTTGAGACGAAACACCTACTTCCTCAGGGATTGTATACTGTAATCTGTGTAGTTCTTTTAGAGTGAAACCATCTCCAACTTTGAAATCTTCGTGTATACTAACTGGTAATTTACCTGTAATAGGTATAGCTCCGAAAAGAGCCTGTGCCGATAATTCTTGTGCTAACTTACTATTTTGATAAGACACTATTATACTTTCTATATTTGTAAAAGTCTTGATTTTTAACAAACTGTATGGGTTAGCAAAAACATCTAAAATAACATTATTCTCTCTGGCTATTTCCTGTAACCATACTAAATCTTTATTAGAAAACTTGTAAGATTTCCATGGATTCGCATTCGATTTATGAAATCCTATTATAACAACATTATACTTTTTAAGCTTCTTTTGAAGGTTAGCAATGTGCTTATCGGAAACAACATCTACTTTAGTGTAGTTCTTAAGCATTTCTACAAAATCACTTCCTTTGCTATCTCCCAAAGAAACATATGCTATTTTTTTGTTTTCTAGATATTTTATAGGCAGATTTCCTTTGGTATCTCTTATAATACTTATCGAATTCTTAATTAGTTTTCGATGTAAAACTTCATCTTCAATCGTATTTAATTCTGAAATCAGATTTTCTTCAACTATCGGTTTATACTCGTGTAATCCTACCAAATATTTTGCTTTAAGTATTTTTGATACCGATAAATTTAATCGTTCTTGACTTAAAGTCCCTTTGTCTAATGAATTTTTGAATAGTGCTACTGTATTCGGTATATCTTGAGGAATTAACAACATATCATTTCCTGCTAGAAAAGTAGCTAAATTAATTTCTGCTGCCGTCGCATAATCTGCAGCTCCTTTCATATTAAGTCCATCGGTTAATATTAATCCTTGAAAACCTAGCTTTTCCTGTAATAAACCTGTTACTACATTCTTAGACAACGATGAGGGTAAATTTGTATTCGGTTCTAACGAAGGTATACTTAAATGTGCAGTCATAACACTTGCCACACCAGCATCAAACTGTTTTCTAAATGGATAGAGTTCGATAGAATCTATTCGTTGTTTAGAAAAATTAATCGTTGGTAACATTTTATGAGAATCAGTAGCTGTATCTCCATGTCCTGGAAAATGTTTGGCATTTGCCAAAACACCTACACTCTGCATTCCTTTTGTAAATGCAACTGATTTTCTAGCTACATTCTCCTTCTCTTCTCCAAATGAACGGTTACCTATAATAGGATTGTCCGCATTAGTATTAATATCTACCACAGGAGCAAAATTCATATGAATTCCAACACGTTTACATTGTTCTCCTATGCGTTTACCTAAACTTTCTATTAGAGAATCATTTTGAATTGCACCTAGTGTCATATTCCATGGAAATCGATATGTATTTTTCAATCGCATATCTAAACCCCACTCTCCGTCAAAACCAATTAATAATGGAACTTTTTTTGTTAATTTTTGATATGTATTTGTAAGTTTTACTTGTTTCTCAGGTGTCCCTTTCATGAAGATTAGGTTACCCACATGATATTTTGTTATCATGTTAGCAATTTGGCGTTCATGCTTAGCTTCTCGGTTAGAATATGCTTGTATCATGAACAATTGACCAATTTTTTCTTCAACGGTCATATTTTTCATGATACTATCTACCCACTGCTTTTGCTTTGCATAATCCTTAGTTCTCAAAGGATCTATTTGTTGTGCGTTAATTACACCAACAAATAGCATTACTAAAATTATTATCTTTTTCTTCATAAAATCTTTCAGGAGTTGTTACTCAGTAACTTTTCTTAGAAAAGAAAAGTTACTTTACAGAAATTTTTAAAACAATTCTTATACCAAAAAACGATTATGCCAACTTTCTTGTGCAGAAACCTCCCATTTACTATCTACTTCTTCCTTGGTATTTATCATATTGTTAAATACAATCGTTTCTTTAGTTATTTTTTGATTTTTTGCGTACTCTTGAAAAACAGGCAATTTCACAACGTTAATATTCTCTCCATCTTTAAATGATATATTCATTTTGTCCATTAGATCTATTTGAAACTCTTCTTCAAGTGATTTAATGAAACGAACAGATGCATCTATGGAGCATCCAGATGCTGAGTTGAAATTTTCATCAATTGCTAATATGATGAATTGATTATATCTTAAGGTAAATGATCCTTTTAAATCATCTCCATGTCTTGTCCATTGATCGATAAACAATATTGCTTTCGCTGATATGATTTCTATTTCTTCTTGAGTAAATTCTCTATCTGATTGGTATACCCAAACTCTTGCATTACTCGGTAAATCTTTATAATCTACATACATGATGTTACTCTCTTTTACTTTATTGGATTTGATTGAAGCTTTTTTCTGGCTTACCTCATATTAAACTTTGCTTGCAGTGCTTTTAACTTATCCTCGTCAGACATATTATCTTGCTTTGGTGCTGCCATTCTTTCTTTTATTTGCTGTAACACCTTCTTGGTATATAATGGAAAATCTGCTTGTTGAATCCATGAGTTATATCCAGGATTTTCTTTTAGCACATCTTCTACTTTTCGTCCTTTATACTTTCCAAAGGAAAATATTTCGTCTTTCTCATCATCAAACAATATAAAACCTGCAAAATCTGCTCTCTTTGTATGCGATGAATATTCACTTAATACATCTACTGAGTTTTCTATATCGTCATACCTATCTAACTGTGCCTTTAAGATCTCATAAGTCGCTAATGTATCGGCTTCAGCAGAATGAGCATCTTCTAAATCTTTACCACAATAAAATTTATATCCCGCTCCTAGAGTTCGTTGTTCTTTTTTATGAAAAATAACCTGAACGTCTATTGCTTTTCTTTCTTCCATATCAAAATCAATACCCGCGCGTAATAGTTCTTCTGCAAGTAAAGGGATATCAAATCTATTCGAATTGAAACCAGCCAAATCAGCATTTCCAATCATTTCATTCACTTTCGGTGCAAGCTCCTTAAATGTTGGTTCATTTACTACTTTTTCGTTTGTAATTCCATGAACAGCAATTACATGGGGTGGAATCTCAATTTCTGGATTTACCAACCATGTTTTACTTTCTTTATTTCCGTTTGGAAATACTTTTAAAATTGATATCTCTACAATTCTATCCTTTGCAATATTAATTCCAGTAGTTTCTAAATCGAAAAATACTATCGGTTTTGTTAAATTTAGTTCCATTGTTTTA
>JAHDDQ010000017.1:0-22498 GCA_020629275.1 Tenacibaculum sp.
AAAAATAAATATAGCCGGTGAACTTACCTTTCTTTTCAGTTCTTGGAAATAATGTAACGTTGGCTCTTTTCTATGATTTCCGTCTATAAATAATACGTTAAACTCTATGTCCTTTTCTAAAACAATTGGAAATGTTGTTTCATATAATCCTTCTACAATTTCGAAATGAGAATTGATTTTTGAAAATGCCTCTCCAGATATTTCACAAAGTTTAGGAAGTCCTTCCATTGTAATAAACCTTCCTCCTTTATCTTTAATCGCTTCTAAAATATAAGTTCCCGAAACTCCTAAATTAGTTCCTATTTCTAATACCTTAGGGGTGGTTATTTGTTGAGTAATTTTATATAAAAACCGACACCACTTCTGCCTAGAAGCAGCTATTTTACAAATATCTTTTACTTTAGCTACTCGGTCTGAAGAAAATACCTCATATGTAACTTCTGTTTCATCTTTCAATAAGCTTTCTCGGTATTTTTCACTTCTAGAAAATGCTGATATATCTTCTGGTTGGTGTGTATTTTCTCTGACCGACTGAAAGGCATTAATTACTTTCGTTAATGTTTCATTATTACAACTACTTATATCTCTTAATTCATTCTTTTGATGTATTCTTCTTTTAAGAATCATTTTATGCTTCTCAATTTTTCTGGCAATCATGGATAAATAATTATAGTTGGATTTAAAATGCTCGAAGATATTAAAATTTAATAGGTCGTTTAATACTAAATTTACTTCTTTTACTACTGAATTAATTTGAGTTCAATGAAGTCTTCTAAAACTACTTCATTTTCATTATTAGATTAGTTTTAATTGTTTCTTATATATTATATCTCCGAAATAAATTGTTAACCCACCTAATGAGTAAGCAATTAAATCGACGTAGCTGAATGTATTTCCAATAACAATACCTGCTGTGCTATCTTTTGCTATTCCGAGAAGTTTTGTAAGTTCAATTCCTTGTAATATTTCTACTAAATATGAGAACAATACTACGTATAGTATTAGCTTTTTTGTTTTTACTTTTATAAATGATTTAATCAGAAAGAAAAGTAAAATTACTACCAAATAATCTCCAAAAGTATGTCTTAAAAAACCTGACGTATTTGCGATTGCAAATTCAATAATTAATAGCATTATTGCTAGTATAAAACTTTTAAAATTAAAGTGAATCATAAAACTTATTTAAAACAGCAAAACCTATGCTAAGGTTTTGCTGTTATGATTAATTATCCGTTTTGCCAATCTATTTTTCTAGATGCATACATGACTGTTGCTAATATTGCAAATAATCCAATACTTCCAACTAGTAAAGCATAATTTTCTAACTGAATAATTACATAGATAAAAGTATATAAGACCGTTAAAGACACTCCTATAAATACTGGGAATTTAAAGTTCTTAAGAATCGATTTAGAATATAATGAGATTAAAATTACTACTGCTATACCTGCAATTATATAAGCATTAGAAAAGTTGCTGTGTTCAGAAATTGAAATTAACAGTGTATAAAACATAGTTAATGCAATACCTATCATTAAATATTGAAATGGATGAATTGGTATTTTACTCATCGTCTGAATTAAGAAAAACACCAAGAAAGTAAGAGTAATTACTAAAAAACCATACTTTAATGAACGTTCACTTTTCTGATATTCATCTACTGGAATCATAAAATTAACTCCTAACGCATAAGTTCTTAAGTTTGGAATCCCTTCAAATGATTGTTGTGGAAATGGCCTATTAATATCTAAAACTTTCCATTTAGCATTAAATCCATCTGCACTAATTTTATCAGGATTATATGGTAGATATTCCCCTATGAAATTTGCGTTTTTCCAATTAGAAGTAATATTTACATTAGTTTCCTTACCTATAGGAATAAATTGAATTTGCTTACTTCCATTTATTGCTACTGTGATTGAAAAATCTATATTTTTATTGGTTGGTAAATCTTGCTTTTTAATAAATTTACTTTCTAATTTATGTAAGTTAGTTCCACCTTCATAAGTACTACTGTTTTCATATTTAGAGGAGAACGCATACTTCGTCTCGTTCATTTGAATTTGAACTAAATTATTAACTCCCTTCAGGTTTGATGTTTTCATTACCACTTTAACCTTTTCCCACAATATGTCTTCATCCTTAATATCTATTTCGCTAAAATCTGGTGTTGTAAAGTTCCCTGTAATTTTTATTTCACTTGCATATACTGCTGTTTTATATATTCCTCTCTTTTTTTCTTCCGGATTGATATTTGAAGTAACACCTAACTCATTAGGAAAAAAGTAAGCATTTTTAACCTTCTCTATTATTTCTTCTTTATAGATTTTAGTCTCTTCGTTAAATATCTTCTTTTTGGTGTATGTTTTATATGGAACTTTTAAGATGGGTCCATATAATAAAACTTCATCTCCCCACTTTTGGTTGATCTCGTTTACAACCTCCTTTTGTCTATATTTTCGTTCTCGAATTAAACTTTTCACATAAGAAAGTGGGATTAATAATATTAATATTAAGGCTCCCATCATTAGCATTCTTACTGTTATTGATGTTTTTAACCACTTTCCGAATTTACCCGTTTGTTCTTGTGTTTTTTCCATTTTTATTTCATTTATTTTTTATTTATTCTCAAATTTTACTAGGAAACTACTCTCCTCTAGTATTAGACTCGAGTAGTTTTTTTAAGCAATCTTCCCTAAATTAAAAGAACTTTGAAATTCAAAGTTTAAAGGCAAAAAAATTATTGCTTCAACAATTTCTCCAAAGCTTCAACATGCTTTTTAAACTCATCTTTTCCTAATTTTGTTGCGTAATATCTTGTATTAGGTTTTCTTCCTATGAATTGTTTTTCTACCCTTATAAATGCCACTTTCTCTAAAGCTTTTGAATGACTAGCCAAATTACCGTCTGTAATACCTAATAGCTCTTTTAGTGTTTTAAAATCAGCATATTCATTTACCACAAGAATAGACATTATTCCGAGTCTAATCCTATGATCAAATGCTTTGTTAATATTGTTAAGTATATTTTTCAACTATGCTGTTTTTAATATAAATGTAAATTATTTTCTATCGTATTTAACGTACATAACAACTCCGTATAGGACATGCATAACACCAAAACCCAATACCCAAAACCAAAAACCCAATCCAGGGAAAATAGCACAGGCTAATCCTAGAACGATTTCCGTATAGCCTAAATACTTTATATCACCTAAAGTAAACTTAGAAGCATTTACTAGTCCCAAACCATAGAACAATAACATTAATGCACCTGTTTGCCCATATCGTTGTTGATTTAAAATAATTAAAATATATATTCCTCCTGCAATTATTGGTGTTAGAAAATTTAGGAGTAGTCTCTTGGTAGTAGCATCCCAAACTTTTTCATTATTTCTTTTAGCTTTCCGAGTCGTTAGATAAATCGCTGTACCTATACTTGCTAAACTAACTAAGAATAAGTCTAATACTACTAACTGAAAAATCTCTCCATCTAATATTAAATATCCTCTCTTACTATTGCTCACAAGCCAGTACGCATATGCAGCACCAATGATGGCATATGTTCCTGCTAGTATTCCTGATAAACCACTTAATGATATAAATCGCGAAGATCTATTCATTAAATTTTTAATTTCTGTAATATCTTTTAGATAATTTTCTGAACTCATTGTTAAAAGAACTTTGAAATACAAAGTAAAATAAAACAAATAACATTACCTAATAAATTATTCTTTTTATTTCATCTCAACTGGTAATTGTATTTTCAGGAATTCCGTTAAGAAAGTCTCGGGAGCGTAATGCAAGTATTATTTTTTGAAAGTAGCCTGTAGTTTAAGTTCAAATCAGATTACCTATGTATAACTTAGCCACAAATTATCATAATCTTATAAAAGTAAAGTTTCATTTTGATTATAAATTGATTAGAAAATATAAAACATGATACTTATTTAAACTATCATGTTTTATAATATTGTATTAATCAACTTTATTCCAAATGTCTAAATACATTTTCCAATCACCACCTATTTTCTTCCATACAATCACATATTTTCCTTTCCACAATTTCTCCTCCCCTTTTTTGTTTCTGGTAATTCCTTCATAGTATCCATAATCATAAGCCATATCATCAATTACATTAATTTCTTCTTGAAATATTTTATGATGAGTAATTGAAACCTTCTTTGGTAAAGTCCAATACTTTTCAATAGCGTCAAGTCCTTTGATTATTTTGGTTCTATTTGGAAATATCTTTGCGTCTTCTGTATAAGAAGCTCTTATCATTGTGTAATTTGAATTCATGACATAGCTAGAAAACTTTTCTGTACTCTCTTTTATTAATGCTATATCTTTGACATTGCCTTTAAATACCTGAGCATTTATCGTTAATAAATTACAGAATGTAATTAGTAGTAATATCCTTCTCATCTTATTTCTTACTGTATATTTTTCCTACAATTTTCCATATTCCATCAATCTTAATCAGGTTCATATAATCCACGTAAGTCTTAGCACCATATATCAATTCAATTTTAGCATTTGCTACATTTCCCGAGATATCAATGCGTGAAATTTTAGTAATGCGATCTTGTTTAGGTCCAGGTCGCATAGCCTTCTTAAAGTATGGAATGACCTTTACTTCCTTATATTCTCCATTTCTAATGAATTTCATTGTTGCGTTTTCATGGAATGCCTTCTTTAAGGTTTCAAAATTGTTATTAGTTCCACCTTCAAGATAATAAGATACTGTTTTTTCTATTCCACTATAATCAGATGTTTGGGAATGACTTTTTTGAATAGTTGCTACTACAAATAAGATAATAATTGGTAATGCTCTCATGATTTTATGATTTTATGATTTTATGATTTTAATTTATTTACTTTTTAATATTTCTATTACTTTTTTGGCTACACTAGATGATGCTGAAGGATCTTGACCTGTTACAATTCTACCATCGACAACAAAAAAATTATCCCACCCTTTCCTAGAATATCTAAATTTTGCTCCGTTTTTTTCAGCTTCTTTTTCTATTGAAAAAGGGAATGTCTTATAGTATTCTCTTTCTTTATTTTCAAACATATCTGGAAATCCTGATATTTTTTTTCCTGTGTACAAAGCTTCTCCTTTTTCATTTCTAATATGTATTATTCCTGCGGTGCCATGACAAACTGCTGAAATTACACCTTGGTTACGATATATGGCTTTACTTATCCTTTGAATTTCTTCATTTTCAGGCACGCCAAACATAGCAGCTCCTCCTCCACTATAATATACCGCTACATAGTCTTTTGCTAACACATCTTTAGGCTGTAAAGTTTCTTTTACTTTCTTTAAAAAGAAGGCATCGTTTAGGTATTTTTTATGAATAGGATCTTTAGTTTTTATATATCCTAAGGGAATTTCACCTCCATTAGGGCTTGTAAAATCGATCTCGTATCCTTGTCTAATAAATACATCGTAAGCCATTACTATTTCTCCAAAATGATTGGATGTTGCTTTTTGAGTATTTCCGTAAGTATTTTGATTTGACGTTACAAAGAGGACTTTTTGCTGACTACTAACTGAATAAAAACTTAATAATATAAATGCAGTTATGTAGCGGATATTTTTAGACATGGTGCTTGTTTTTTCAGCAATATGTCTGAATAAATTTATATGTAGGTTTTACTTTATAATATAGAAGTTCGATTCTATAATTCAAGACTTATAAACCATTAATATCCTTGTATTTAGATGGGGTAAGCCCTGTTACTTTTTTGAAGGTTGTAAAAAAGGTAGACTTGGAATTGAAACCACTTTCATAGCCAATTACTTCAATAGTATAAGATGAATTAGTTCTTAATAATTCTTTTGCATTATCTATTCTGTATTCATTAATAAAAGAGGCATATGATTTCCCTAAGTTATCATTTAAAAATTGTGATATATAATGTGTAGATACATTTAGCTTCTTTGCTAAATCAGTAAGTTTAAAATTAGTCTTTTTATAAAACTGTTCCTGTTTTATAAAATTATCTAATTTTAAGTAAAAAAGCTCTGCTTCTTCTTCAGTAATCTTTTTATCGGCATATTTAATTGGATTTTCATAAAAATCAGATGCTCTTTTCTTTTTAAAAACGAGAAATAAAATAATTAGATAAAATACAACTGAAAATGATACTGCCCCAACAATATAAGATGTGTAGGATGCTATACTGTAACTAAAGAGAATTATGGTTACTCCTGTAAAAATACTTAGAATCCAAAATTCTACTTCCTTCAATTTTTCATTGTTCATTATTAGTTTCTTGAAGGTATTTCTTAATAAGAAACCAGCACCAATTATATACATAAACCACTGTAGATAAATTCCTTTTACTATGTATGAAGACCACATTTTCTTGTATTCCCAATATGGATAGTAATACCCAAGCATATAGATTATTACAGATACAGGAACTACATGCAATAACCAGCCATATCCTTTTGCACTATCTTTTAAATCGTGGATGTATATATATAATAATGGACCAATTAAAGCGCATGCAGATAGTCCTATTTGAATATATACTTGTGATAACTTAGGGTTAAAATAAAAAAATGTAGATTTTAATATGCGTACACTTAAAACTAGTAGTAAAGCTGATAAAAAATAATTAGATCGCTTTTTTGATGTTGAAAAAAAAGCAAAATACACACTTAAGAACAAACCATTGAAAGCTCCTAATGCACTGAATAGAAATAATAATTGGCGGTCTAAACTCATAATTTATAATTGTAAATTTAGAAAAAACGTTTCGTAAATAATAACATTTTTATTTCTGTTTCCATTTCATTTTAATAATTTGTAGGGTTAAAATAAAATGCAGTTCATGAAACCCGCTGAAGCCTATATTTTAAATAAAGAGGAACCTTTTAAATCTATACTCATACAATTGCAGATGATAATTGAATATAGTTTTCCTGAGGTTGATTTACAATTCAAATGGAAGCTTCCTTTTTACTATCTGAAAGAAAATCCATTCTGCTATTTAAACGCCTCTACCAAAAAAGGATATGTAGATGTTGGTTTCTGGGCTTCTGCACATCTTGAACAATACAATGAATATTTAATTGCTGATGGGCGAAAGGTTGTGAAATCATTGCGTTATTTTTCTGTTGAAGACATCAATCAAGAAATACTCATTTCTGTCTTATTTGAAGCTCATTCTAAAAAAGAAAAAGGTTTTTGGAAACACTAATTTCTTTTTAATTGATATTCTAAGGCTAATTCATTTTCATACCAAATCACTTTTCTAATGATTTAAATATAAAAAATTAATTTAACTTAAATTCCAAAGCTACTTCTCTGTCTACAAGTAAAAAAAGTTGCTTAGCTCTACTAGGTGCAGCTATGTAAATATGTGCAGTATTATTGTTCTTTTTTATTAATGGTTTAATTGCGCTTGGCGAACCAATAAAACCTACATGGATTTCTTTTCCTTTGACATTATCTAGAGCCAGATAAAAATTCCCTTCTTTATTACGATTAAGAACGCCATTGGTAGGCGTTTTCAAGGTAACTTTAGTTGTTAAAAAATTATTACTATAAATAGGTTGCGCATAAAATGCTTCTTTAGTAATTCTTCTTCCCACTCTCAACCTCCATATCGACTGTTCTGGTAGGTGTGTTTTAAAATAATTAGACTTAGGAATGTTAAAAAAATAACTATTGAAGTTCCTAAGCCATTTTCCATTCATCTCATAACCTGCTCCCCAAGTAGCGTCGATATAAATCCATTTATCATTTATTTTAACTGCATTCCAAGCATGATTTGGATTTGCTAAGGGTACATTTATACTTCTTGATGAAGTTCTTACATATCCTTCAATAATTTCATTTTCTATATTTAATAAATCACATACTTTAGAAAATGTTTGTGCATATCCTTCACAAACTCCTTTTCTCGAAGTTAATGTTCCTCTAACAATACTATCTTTCATTTTGAGAAGCTTACGGTCTCTTTCTTCAATAGTTTTGTATTTAAATGAAAAACCTGTTTTAGTAGGATTATAATACTCTTCTAAATCGTAACGAATGTTCTTTGTTAACCAGCAAAAAATAGCTTTTACTCTTTGTCTTTCCGTAGTAAAATCTTTACTTATTTTATTGGCCAGTTTATTAGCCGTTAGTAAGCCTGAATAATTATCAGTTTTTACTTTTATATTAGTTAAATCTTGAGATAAAACAGTAGTGTACGAAAGCACACTCAAAAAACATAATAAAATACTCTTAAAGACACTCATAATCATCTATAATTTAATATTGATAGTTGGAATACCATCTGAGTAATCAAAAAGCATGCCTTGCAACAAGCTAATTAGTTGCTATAATTCTTAAAAAATGTACCTATTGTAATGAATTTACTACTTTTCGTATTGCTACTAAATTAGAAAGTAATGCCTCTAAATAATCTAAATGTAACATATTAGCTCCGTCAGACTTTGCGTTAGAAGGGTCAAAATGCGTTTCTATAAATAATCCATCAACTTTATTCACAACTCCTGCTCTAGCTATTGTTTCAATCATATCTGGTCTTCCTCCTGTAACTCCGGAACTCTGATTTGGTTGTTGTAATGAATGTGTAACATCTAAAACTGTAGGTGCATATTGTTGCATCGTTGGTATTCCTCTAAAGTCAACAATCATATCTTGATAACCGAACATGGTTCCTCTATCAGTTATCCAAGCTTTTTGATTTCCAGAATCATGTACTTTTTTAACAGCATGCTGCATAGCCTCAGGACTCATAAATTGTCCCTTCTTTAAATTTACCACTTTATTAGTTTTGGCAGCAGCAACTACTAAATCTGTCTGTCTTACTAAAAACGCAGGAATTTGTAACACATCTACATAATTAGCTGCTTTCTTTGCGTCAGAAACTTCATGAATATCAGTAACCGTAGGAACATCAAAAGTCTCTCCTACTTTAGCTAAAATTTCTAAAGCCTTTTCATCACCAATTCCAGTAAAACTATCGATTCTACTTCTATTTGCTTTTTTAAAACTTCCTTTGAAAATATATGGAATCTCTAATTTACTTGTAATTTCCATTACACGCTCAGCTATTCGAAATGCCATATCTTCTCCTTCAATAGCGCAAGGACCTGCTAAAAGGAAAAAATTATTTGATGTAGTATGTTTTATATTGGGAATGAGTGATAAGTCCATGATCTTGTTTTTTTGCAAAAATACGAATTAAAATTAGCTATATTTAACCCTATAAAATCAATTTAAAATGAAAAAAACATCCTTATTGGTCGCGATAACTTTGAGTATAGTTTCCTGTAAAGAAACTCAGAAAAAAGATACTACTATTGCTATAGTAAATAGCTCAACAATAACGCAATCTAAAAATAATATTGTCATAGATACTGCTACAGTTAAAAAACATTTATACACTTTAGCTCATGATAACATGCAGGGTAGAAAACCAGGCACAGAAGGTATCGAAAAAGCTGCCAAATACATCGAAGGTGAATTTAAAAAGATCGGTTTGAAACCCTTTAAAGATTTAACCACTTACAGACAAAATTTTGAACACAAGAATATTAAAATGTTTAATGTGCTTGGCGTATTGGAAGGAAAAAGTAAAAAGGATGAGTTTGTAATAGTATCTGCACATTATGATCATCTTGGTGTTAAGGAAAGTGGAGAAGGAGATCTAATTTATAATGGAGCCAATGATGATGCATCTGGCGTTGTTGGTATATTAGCTTTAGCTGAATACTTCGCAAAGAAAGACAGTAATGAACGTAGCATCTTATTTGTTGCATTTACTGCCGAAGAAATGGGATTAATAGGCTCGAAGTATTTTGGTAAAAATATAAATGCAAATAAGTTTGTTGCTGGAATTAATTTGGAGTTGATAGGTAAAGAGCCAAAAACTGGACCGAAAACTGCATGGTTAACTGGTTTCGATCGTTCGAATTTTGGAAAAATCATCCAAAAAAATCTAAAAGGTACTGGATATCGTTTATTTCCAGATCCATATCCTAAGTTTAACCTCTTTTTTAGATCAGACAATGCATCTCTTGCTCGCTTGGGTGTTCCTTCTCACACATTTTCAACAACACCAATTGATATTGATAAAGATTATCATAAAACTTCGGATGAAGCTGAAACCTTAGACGTAGGAATACTAACTGAAACGATAAGAGCTGTTGCTGTCGGTACTACTACCATAATTAATGGAACAGATACACCAAGTAGAGTTGTTATTGAATAGTTACTTAATTGTTATTTTCATATTAATAACTCGCACATAAAACATAAACACATTTGTAATTACGAATGTGTTTTTTTATAATAATAATCAAAAAGTAAGTACTCCTCTTATCTATCACACGTTTTTTTATAATTTATTATACTTTTTTAACTTTTTTTTATCAAAATCAAAATAAATACCACAACTTAATATACATAACGTTAAATTTTAGTGCTTTTTTTGATATATTAGTCCTCCAAATTATTTAAAATTTATCAAAATGAAAAAACTTTTATTAGGTTTAGTGGCTATTTTAGCTATCACGTCTTGTTCAAAAGACGAAGAAGTCCCTGCACAATCAAACGACCTACAAACTAAATTACTTTCAAAACAAGAAATTAATGCAAAAATTAAGGAATCTGTAGACAATACTGGTGATTTCGACTGGATGAGTACAGATGCCAACACCATATGGAGTGCTGTAAAGCACGGTAACGATTTATTGACTATCGGTTATGGTACAAGTAAAGATCAATTTCAACGTAATAGCTCTAGCGATAATATCAAAAATGATATTATTGAATTAGTAGGAGATATTGAAAACACTAATTTCTCTAAGAAATCAGCAGATTTATATGTTGACGAGAGTATTAATGTTATTGATATTAAAGTAGCTAAAAAGGAAACAATAGCTGCATTATTAAAAGATGCTAGAGTTCGTTATTTAGAGCCTGCGTCTTATTCATTAGATTTAAATGAGGATAATACTCAAGCTAGATCTTCAGGTGGTTTTGGATGTGGTTACAATACGCAAAGTATTGGATCTTCAGATTACAGAACTGTAGCTCCGGGTGCACGAGTACCTTGGAACTTTGATATTCATAATATTCCTTCTGCATGGAATTATAGTACAGGTCGTGGTATTACTGTTGCTGTAATTGATACAGGTTTATCATCTGAACAAAAATGGATGAATCAGTATTTTAATGACGGTTATTCTTCAGGTAGAAGAGTACAAAAGTATGGAACGTATGTAGATTCTATATGGCCATGGTCTAGTAATACTGATGGTAATAATGATAAGTGTGGACACGGAACTAGTATGGCTTCAGCTGCTACTGCTCCTAGAAATAATGACAACCTTCCTGTTGGTGTTGCTTACAATGCTAATTTAGTTTCGTATAGAGCTGTTGCAAATGTATTAATTGATGATTATCATGAAAAAAGAGGTGTTGCTAATGCTTTAAAAGCACTTGGTAATAGAAGTGATGTTAAAGTAATCTCTATGTCTATAGGTTACCCTTTTAGTATCTCTAGAGTTAAAGATGCCATTAGATATGCTCATAACAGAGGTAAAATGATTGTTGCTGCTGGTGGTACTTCTACTTCTTTTACTAATTGGGTAGGTGTTATTTTTCCTGCAAACATGAGTGAAACTGTTGCTGTAACTGGAATAAAAGAAGGTAGATATAAAAGATGTAGTAACTGCCATTCAGGATCTAAAATTGATTTTACTATTGAAATGGAAAGAGGTTCTGGTAAAAATGTTCCTGTATTAGGCTACTATAACAAATCTACTAACTATGTTGGAGGTTCTTCTGTAGCAACTGCTACTACTGCTGGTATAGCAGCTTTAGTATGGTCTAAAAACCCTACTTGGTCTCGTGCACAAGTATTGAATAAAATGAAAAGAGCTAGTGAATTCTATCCTAATAAAAACTCTGAATACGGTTATGGAAATATAGATGCACTTAAAGCTGTAAAATAATAAACATACAAACCAAAGTTCAACTAACCATTGTAACTTATAAGAGTCTTATTTTTTCAATAAGGCTCTTTTTTATGCGCACTTGTCGTTCAGGTACTTTTTCAATTCATTCATAAATTATTAAAATCTATTTATACAATAAATAAAATTATAAAAGTTAAAAATTTGTAGTTTTGGCACAGATTTAGATTACTTAATATTTGTAATAATATCTACTTTATAATCGCCCCAGAAAATAATTATTGAAACCATGAAAAAAATTACATTACTGATCAGTTTTATATTTTGCATTACACAAATGTATGCACAAAATAGGCAAGGAAATATATTTTACTCTACAGTTGAAAAAACAGACTCTATATTTAATATTTCTGTAGATCTATATGATGCTGAAAAAATTAAGTATATAAAAATACAGCTAGTAGATGAAAGTAAAACAGAATTCGCTTCTGATCTTGCTGAACTAATTTTTAGAGATGATAAATACTATCTTAACTTTAAAAATAAAGAAAAACGAGTTGAACCTGAAAACATTAATCTTACACTTAAAAATGAATACAACGATATTAAATATCCACAAATTAATATCAAACTAATGGACAAAACCTTACGTCCTTTAGATTATTCACAAAAAGTATTTTATTAGAAAATAAAAATCCCGAGCAATATGCTCGGGATTTTTTGATTATTCGCATTCATTAAACCTTTTTACTAGTAAAGGTAATTTAATGCTGTAATATCATTACTGTTAAATTCACCGTCTTCATTATTACTGAAGCAAGCTAACATAATTGAAGTTGGATCGTAACCTGAAGGAGTTCCTGGAATTGGGTTTGCACCTACACCAGCAGAACCTTCATTAGTATTTTGTCCACAACTTTGTCTTGAGAAATAATCAGTGTGACGAAATCCTACAGAGTGACCAATCTCGTGTGTGATTACGTGTTCGTTAACGTTAGTACTGAAACCTTCTAACCCATAAATTTGAACGAATTTAAATGGATTACCACCTGTAGGAAACCCTGCAGATCCACCGCCACCGCTCTGATTTGGATTGTTATAAACTACCATATCTTTTGGTTGATAATCAGTACCAAAAGTTAAGTTAAAACGAATAGACAAGTTCAATCTATTGTAGTTGTTTACAGCCCATCTTAAAGCTGTTTGACCTTTGTTAGAAAGTCCAAAACCACCACCACCGGTATAACCAATAATATCGATAACAGTATTTTGAGCTACTAAGTTATTAGTATGGTAATTTTTTGCAGCAACATTCTGTAAACTTGGTAAGTTTTTAATTTGTTGCTCAGTCATATGGATATCTCCTTCCATTTGATACATAGAAGTAGTAGTTCCATTCGGTAGAACGAATTCAACTTTTTTAACATCACTAGTATTGATGTCAAAATCTGCTAATTTAGCTACTAGTTCAGTAGATACTTCACTGTTTGCTGAATTGTCTAATTGTTCGTTTTGCTCTGTTTGGCATGCAAAGAAACTAGCTCCTGCTAGTAACAAAGCGATTCGGGAGAATTTGATTTTTCTCATCTTTGTAATTTGGATTTAATGGTTTATAATTGGATTTTTAACAAAAGTATAACGTTTTTTTCATTTTTTTAACATAAAAATTAAATTAAACATTTTTTTTTAAATTGTTTATTATTTAACAAAAACGAGTTAATCCAAACGAAATCAAGTTAATTAGAGATTATCAGTTAGCTCTATGAGCAGTTATGAAATTCAAAACTAAACAAACATGATTGCATTACAAAAACTATTCTTTTAGGTATAATCCATTTATATTTTATAATAAATGTAATCGAAGTTTTCATCTCTTTAATTTTCAGAAGAGACATCATTTAAATATTCAAAAAAAGATTTTAAAAAAGAAAAGAGACTTCAAAAATGAATTTGAAGCCTCCTCGTCTAACCAAACTTAGTATAAAAACTAACTACTACTATTTTTAACTATTAACTATATCTATTTAAAATTATTTACACTTTCTATTAAAATATAGGCTTCTTCTTTCAGTGTTACATCATCCAAATATTTCTTACTTGAAGAAGCCTTTTTCTTAGGGAATTATACTTTTTGGGGATTATTATGTATAATTTATACTACAATGAACTTATTTTTTTATCTCTCAACAACTATGTTTCTTTGTTGACTACACTATTATGACACCACATCTTTTGAATAGTCACATAAATCCAAAAAAAAATCTCAAAATTTTTATTTTTGAGATTTTAATAGAGATATTTTCTTAAAACAACCCGGTGTTCGGGCAACGATTTATCGTAATTTTCAACTAATTTTTCCAGTATTTCTGGGGGCTTTACACCTATTTGATTTTTAGAACTAAACTTAGAAACATATAAATTAAAAATTTTATCTTTTTTTTCAAAAATTAAAAAATGTTGCGAATTTAATTCAGAAAATGAAATTTCACTGTCAAGAAAAGTTCCTGACTCATCATTAATAAAGTCCGAAAACTCATAATATTTTAATACATTTTCCACAAGCTATACTATTTCTGCTGATAAACCTAACTCTAGTAATCTAGAACATCTCGGCTCTAAATCTTTATACTCACCTGTTTTAACGGCACATTTTCCTTTATAATGAACTAATATTGTACATTGTTCGGCTTGTTCAACTGTGTGTTCACATATAGCTATTAAGCTATCTATAACAAAGTCAAATGTATTCACATCATCATTATAAAGAATGATTTCGTGTTTGCTTTCTTCTTGTACCAGAACATCTAACTCTTCTTGAATTTTTTCTATTGTACTCATCTTCATCTACTTTAAATATTTAATTGCTACCCAATTATTTCTTTCTATTTTTTTGTTCATCTGTAGCCCGTATTTGGTCACTTCTGCATCAATAATAGGAATATCTTCTTCATAAAAGCCACTTAGAAGTAATATCCCACCAGCTGATAAGCAATTTGTATATACCTCCATATCAGTTAATAATATATTTCTATTAATATTAGCAATAATTATATCATACTGTTTATTGGACAAAAGAGCTGCATCTCCTTCATAGACAGCTATATGTTTACAGTTATTCCTTTCTACATTTTCCAAAGAATTCAAATAGCACCAATTATCAATATCTATTGCATCTATAGGTGCTGCACCTTTCATCTCTGCAAAAATTGCTAAAATACCTGTTCCACATCCCATATCAAGCACTTTTTTACCCTTAACATCAATAGCTATCAAATGTTGTATCATCATATGCGTAGTCTCATGATGTCCTGTACCAAAACTCATTTTTGGTTCTATTACAATATCATATTGTAAATTAGGGTTCTCATGAAAAGGTGCTCTAACACTTACTAAATTATTAACTTCAATTGGGTTAAAGTTTTTCTCCCATTCAGCGTTCCAATTCGTTTGTGCTACTTTCTTAAAATCATAACTTATATTAAATTCAGAAGAGTTTAATATAAAAATATCTTCTAGTATATTTTCATTCCATTCGTCTTCTTGGATATAAGCTGTAACACCTTCATTTGTCTCTACAAAACTTTCAAAACCAGCATTTCCTAATTCTGCTATAAGAATCTCAGTACCTGTAGTGTTTGGCTGAACTGTAAAATTATACTCTATATATATCTTATCCAATTAAATTGCTTTTACTATTTCTGAAAAATCTTTGGCTTTTAATGATGCTCCTCCAATTAATCCGCCATCTACGTCTGATTTCGAAAATATCTCAGCTGCATTATTCGGTTTTACACTACCTCCGTATAATATAGATACGCTGTTAGCTAATGTTTCATTATATTGCTTTGCTAGTATACTTCTAATGAATGCATGCATTTCCTGTGCTTCATCTGCAGAGGCTGTTTTTCCAGTTCCAATAGCCCATACTGGTTCGTATGCTAAAATAATATTACCAAAATCTTCAGCTTCCAACTCAAATAGTGCATTTTTTAATTGTTGTTCTACAACCTCAAAATGCTTTTTATTTTCTCTGTCTTCAAGTTGTTCTCCAAAACAAAATATAACATCGAAATTATTTGCCAAAGCTGCTTTGGTCTTCGCTTTAAGACCTGCATCTATTTCCTGGAAATATGTTCTTCTTTCTGAGTGCCCAATTATCACAATATCTACACCAACAGCAGCAAGCATTTCAGCAGATACTTCTCCTGTAAATGCACCACGCTCCTCTTGACTCATATTCTGTGCAGCAATCTCTATATTTACTTTTGATGTTTCATTTACTGCAGCGCTTAAACTAACAAAAGAAGGTGCTAAAATTACTCTCGTATTGTTATATTGATAATCCTGTAATTCTTCTTTTAGTTCTTTAATTAATGCTAAACTCTGTTCCAGAGTCATATTCATTTTCCAATTACCTGCTACTATTTTTTTTCTCATCTTATGCGGATAGTGTTGTTAATTTATGGTTAGTTAAGTTAGTTTTTGATGATAAACATTATTCTTTTAATAGAATTTATCTGCAATTGAAACTTATCTTATTGTGCTCTAAAATTAGCCATCTTAGACAAATATTTCAAACTCTAAACTGTTAAAATATTGTTGCTAAAGTACATTATTTTTTTATTGCTTTTAGTATTCTTTTGTCATTTGCTTTGACTGCATTAAACACCTCTATGGTTCCAGATTCATTAATCAATAAATATCTTGGAATCCAATCTAAATCTAAGAATTCACTAAAATCTCCTTTCCATCCTGATGGAGAGAGATAATGTTCTCCGCTTAAACCATATTTAGCAATTCCAGTTTTTAAGTCTTCTAGTGATTCATCTATAGATAGAAATAAATATACCGTATTAGGATACTGTTTTTGAACTTTTACTAAAGCTGGTAATCCTTTTATACAATCTCCACACCATGAAGCCCAAACATCAATAAGTATTTTTTTCCCTTTATATTGATTTAGTATTTCTTCTAGCGTTGTGGTTTCATTTTCTAATGATACAAAACTTGATTTTAAAACTTTATCTGAAAAAGATACTTCGTCTTTCTTCTGACAACTCAAACAAAAAACTAGAAACATTAAAATTAGAATAGACTGTTTCATATTATTTTAGTTTTTCAGATACTTTAGACGTTTTAAATACTTTAATAATGCCTAATTTATCTACTTTTAAAAACCTAGGAATTGTTTTTAGATTAAGAAACTTCCCTAAGGCTCCTTTACCTTTTTTAGAAATATAATAAAATTGTCCTTTGGGCTTTATTCGCTCAACTCCTCTTTTCCAATCATGATAGGTATGATCTACGGACAGAAAAACATACTCTTTCTCGTCATACTTTTCTTGAAATGATAGTACATCATCGAAACTATCTTGACTTACAGGACAGTAACTTGCAAAAACCTGAATAAAAATCTCTTTTCCTCTATTTTTAGATAATACTTCCCTAAAAGAGATTGAATCTCTAGTTAAAGTAACCAATTTTTCGTCCAAAGCTTCTTTTGTAAATATCTTCGGCTGAAAAACTCCACAGCTACTACATACGAAAAGTACTATTAAGTAATATCCTATATTCTTCATTTTCTTAAAATTTAATTCTTGGATCTAACCAACCATAAATAATATCTACTAATATATTAACAATTATAAATAAGGTTGCTATTACTAAAACAGCTCCCATTATAATTGGAAGATCTAATGTATTTAATGCGTTAACAATTTCTTTCCCTAAACCATTCCAATTAAAAATATACTCAATGAAAACTGCTCCGGCTAACATTGATGCAAACCAACCTGAAACTGCTGTTATAACAGGATTAAGAGAGTTTTTTAAAGCATGTTTTTGTATAACCTGAAACATACTTAGTCCTTTTGCACGTGCAGTTCTTATGTAATCTTGATTTAGTGTTTCCAATAATGAATTCCTCATTAATTGAATAATTACTGCAAGCGGACGAATACCTAAAACTATGGAAGGTAAAATTAGATTTCTCCATTTTATATATACTTCTTCTCCAAAATCTCCAACTTCATATAAACTCCCTGTCATTTCTAAATAGGTATACTTGTGCAATACAAAGCCAAATAACCAAGCAAAAACTATAGCAGAAAAAAAAGAAGGGACACTCATTCCTAATGTACTAACCACTGCTATTGTTTTCTCTAAAAAGGTATCTTTATATAATGCAGATAAAATTCCTAATAGTATTCCAAAAATTATTGCAATCGAAATTGCAGTTATAGCCAATATTACCGTATTTGGTAATGTTTCAAGAATAACACTTCTCACAGATTTTCCGTTTTTCTGAAAAGATTCTCTAAGGTAAGGATACTTTAAAACTACTTTAGTCTTATTTATGCTAAATAAATATTGAAAGTCGTATTTATCTTCTGTTAGAAAAGTATAGGTGTTTTTGTCTGGACTATGAAAAGATAATGGAGATATATCATTAAGATAATAGAAATATTGTTGAGTTAATGATTGATCGAATCCGTATTTTTTTCTAATATTTTGTAACTGTTCGCTATCTTCTCTTTGCCCCATTAACATTCTTGCAGGATCTCCTGGTAATACATTGAATAAAAAGAAAATAACTGTTACTACACCAAAAAGTGTAAGTATTCCATAAAAAAATTTACCTATTACATATTGAAACATGGTAAACAAAGATAATAGAAAGTTTAAAATATTTACTTTTGTACAACATATAAAACAAAGTGATGACAACACCTGAATTAGTAGCTGAGATTAATAGAAAAAAATCCTTTTTATGTATCGGCTTAGATGTGGACCTGGAAAAAATTCCTGAACATTTACTCAAAGAAGAAGATCCTATTTTTGCATTTAATAAAGCTATTATAGATGCTACTCATCATTTATGTGTTGCCTATAAACCTAATACTGCTTTTTATGAAGCTTACGGTATTAAAGGATGGCAAGCACTGGAAAAAACTATAACCTATATTAATAAGAAGCATCCTGAAATCTTCACAATTGCAGATGCTAAACGAGGAGATATAGGTAATACATCTACTATGTATGCGAAGGCTTTTTTTGAAGACTTAGCTTTCGACTCAGTAACTGTTGCTCCATACATGGGGAAAGATTCTGTTGAACCTTTTCTAGCTTTTGAAAATAAGCACACTATTGTTCTTGCACTAACCTCTAATCAAGGAGCTTTTGATTTTCAAACACAACTTGTGGGACAAAAAGAAGTGTACAAGCATGTATTGGAAGTTTCAAAATCATGGAAAAATGCACATAACTTGATGTATGTCGTTGGTGCAACTAAAGCTGAATTTTTAGCTGACATTCGTAAAATTATCCCTAATAGCTTTTTACTTGTTCCTGGTGTTGGTGCACAAGGTGGAAATTTAAAAGATGTTTGTAAGTATGGTATGACGGACACTGTTGGACTTCTTATAAATTCATCGAGAGGTATTATTTATTCGAGTAAAGAAATAGATTTTGCTGAGGCTGCTGCTCAAAAAGCTAGCGAGTTACAAAAACAGATGGAAGAAATACTAAATAGTTTATAACAGAATTAAAATCTCTCGTATTTTAAAAATAATGGAATAAGGAAAAACGGTGTTAATAACCTCCTTATATATACTCTCTTTCTAGAAGAAATCATTCTGATTCAAAATATTTAATGGTTTAGAAAACCAAAGAAAAACTTTTTAGCTTTACTTTTGCCAAAAAATATTTTTGGAATTAGTAGACCAACTTCAAAGGAAACTTAAATTCAACGATACTCCTAAGCGTATTGTATCTCTAGTTCCTAGTTTAACAGAATTATTGGTTGACTTAGGTTTAGAAGAATATATTGTAGGAATTACTAAGTTTTGTGTGCACCCATATCATTTAAAGCAGACTAAAACAATTGTTGGTGGTACTAAAAATATTAAGTCAGAAAAGATTAGAGCTTTACAGCCCGACATTATTCTTTGTAATAAAGAAGAGAACACAAAGGATATTGTAGATTCCTGTGTTGAAATTGCACCAGTTTATGTGTCTAATATATTCACATTAAAAGACGTTTTTGAACTCATTGAGCATTATGGAGTCTTATTTTCGTGTAGAACTGAATCTTCAAAAATTATTCAAAAACTTAACTTTAAACTTGATGATTTTTCTACTTTCGTTGAGAATGTGACACCTCAAAAAGTTGCATATTTTATATGGAGAAATCCATGGATGGCCGTTGGTAACAAAACATTTATTAACCATCTACTTATACTCAATAAATTCGAAAACATCTATTCGAATAGAGAACGTTACCCTGAGGTTGAACTAAAAAAAATTCGTTTAGAAGGTGATCCAGATTTAGTGTTTTTATCTTCTGAACCATATCCTTTCAAGGAAGAACATGCTTTTGAAATTGGGCGATGTACACATCACGCCAAAACAGTATTTGTGGATGGAGAATTATTTTCTTGGTACGGAACAAGACTTTTAAAATCTTTTGATTATTTCAAGCGTTTACACGAAAGAATTATCTAAATATTTAACTCTATTAAGTTTCTCTAAAATTTTTAAGGCTTTATATGTGGCAATATCACTTTTAGCCTCATCTACGTATTTATAATCTTTAGAGCGTTCCATGAGTTTCTCATACCTATCTTCAAGGTGCTTTCTGTATGTGTTAAGTTGGTTTAATTGCGCCATTTTTTCGGAATTACATTCTAAAAGTAATAAATAAAAAATTGAAATTCAATATTTTAACACTATAGTTTTAAAATAAAATAGAGCTAACAAATATTATTTATCAGCTCTATTTTTATAGACAACTTATCTAATTATTGTAAAATAATTATTTTCTGTCTTGTAAAGCAAATACCTTACGTAATAAATCAGTATTACGTAATCCTACTTTGTTTCTTATTCCTTTTTCCTCGACAGCAATCATTGTAAAAACACCCTGTAAAGCTTCCGTAGTAACATAATCTGTTAAATCTGGATTTACACTTTTTACAAACGGTATTGAATTATATTGAGTAATCAAATTAGACCATATTTTGTCTGCTCCTACTTTTCCAAATGATTTTTTTATTACAGGATTAAACTTAGAATACAAAGTGTTTTTTGTCTTACTTTCTAGATAACTTGTAGCTGCCTTATCATTACCTAATAGAATATCTTTAGCATCAGCAAACGTAATATCTTTTACTGCATTAACAAATACTGGTGTTGCTGTTTTTACAGCGTCTTCAGCAGCTCTATTCAAAGCTTTAATTCCTTCATCTGCTAGTTTGCTTAGCCCAACTTTTCTTAATCCATCATCTACTGCCTTAAGTTCTTTAGGTAATAAAATTTTTACTAATTCATTTCTGTAGAAACCATCTTTAGATGTTAATTTACTTACCTGATGCTGAATTCCATTATCTAATGCCTGGCGTAATCCTGCTCCTATTTGACCTTGAGTTAAAGTTCCTGCTTGTGGTAACTGGCTAGCTATTTTTTGTAATTCCGCACAACTTGAAAATTGTAACGCTACAAATACAATTAAAATTCTTTTGATCATCTTTTTTACTATTTATTCTTTTGAAACTCTTTGTCTAAATAAGTCACACTTTATTTAAAGCTATCTGTGTTTTTGTCATAACCATACGGACAATGTTTACATCCGCTTTTACAACAATACCCTCGTCTTAAATGGTATGTTTCTTTAAAAACTCTATACCCTTGCTCATTAACATAATACTCTTCAGGCGTTGGTTTAAGTATTTTATTCTTCATGAGGCAAATATAATTCTTTTCACCAATTAATTAGCTGTGGAATAGCTACTACAAATAGTTATAAGCTCTCAATTAACAGTAATAATTCTTTTTAGTTTCACCTTTAAATTCAACAATCTGATTAGCAAATGAGAATATTTTATCTCCTTTTTTGATTACACTACAATATAACCTTGTATTTTAAAGCAGCACTTCTTTTAATTATGAAGAATAAAAAATAATTAAGAGATAAAAATAATATGTAGCGAGTTATTCTCAAATTAACTATTCGAAAAATAAAAAATGCGTTGAAAAGTTTTCAACGCATTTCATAAGCCTATTTATAATGCTATTTCTTTTTGTTTCCTGGAGGATATTTTTCTAAGATTTTACTTACAAATTCCTGAATTCTGGCCTCTTTCTTTTCTACACTAGTTTTAACAGTTAATGCTCCTGAACCTATTCCTTGCCAAATTAATTCTTTTTTGTTAGCATCTATGATATCGATAAATAATGTTCCTTCGGTATATTGATTTACATTTAATCTGTTAGCTCCTCCCCACATCCAAGGATTCCAACCCCAACCGAAACCAGCGCCCCAGCCAAAATTGTTATCATTAACATTTATGCGTTCTCTTGATTTAGTGAATAAACTTACTAAAACATCAGGGGTAGATGATTTTTGCATTCCTCTACTTGTTAATTCAGCTTGAATAGCACGCATTATACGTTTCTTATCTAAATCAGAAATATCAGCTTTGTCAATTCCTGGTTTGTAGAAAGCAAATGTTTTATATGAATTGAAATCTGCCTTGGTATCATAATC
>JAHDDQ010000017.1:22508-52677 GCA_020629275.1 Tenacibaculum sp.
TACACGATGTAGTTAATACTAATAATGGTAAAAAAAAGAGTCGTAGTAATTTCATGTTATATGCGAGTTTAAATGTTATCAAATAAATCATCATCAACTAAGTTTGGCAATGTCACTTTTAAGTTTTTTTCAACTTTCATGGCACGTTTAATTGCAAAAACAGCTTCCTCATTTCTTGCCCAACTTCTTCTAGCTATTCCATTATTTACATCCCAGAAAAGCATTGATTTTAAGCGGTCTGATGCTCCTTTAGTACCATCAAGAAGCATGCCAAATCCTCCGTTAATTACTTCTCCCCATCCTACTCCTCCTCCGTTATGAATAGAGACCCAAGTTGCACCTCTAAAACTATCTCCAATTACATTGTGAATAGCCATATCTGCTGTAAAACGAGATCCATCATAAATATTAGAAGTTTCTCTATATGGAGAGTCTGTTCCAGAAACATCGTGATGATCTCTACCTAATACTATTGGTCCTATCTCCCCGAGTGCTATTGCTTTATTAAAAGCTTTTGCTATTTCTATTCTTCCAACTGCATCTGCATAAAGTATTCTTGCTTGTGACCCAACTACTAATTTATTTTCTTGTGCTCCTTTTATCCACTGAATATTATCAGCCATTTGTTGTTGAATTTCAGTTGGTGCATCTTTCATTAAATCTTCTAATACTCTACAGGCTATTGCATCTGTTTTTTCTAAATCTTCTGGTTTACCTGATGCACATACCCAACGGAAAGGACCAAAACCATAATCAAAACACATTGGTCCCATAATATCTTGTACATAACTCGGATACTTAAACTCTCTACCTAAAGTAGGATTGTCCGACATTACATCAGCTCCAGCCCTACTTGATTCTAATAAAAAAGCATTTCCATAGTCGAAGAAATATGTTCCTTTATCTGTATGCTTATTTATAGCCTTCGCATGTCTTCTTAATGATTCTTGGACTTTTTCTTTGAATAATACTGGATTATTGGCCATCATTTCATTCGAAGCTTCAAAAGAAAGTCCTGCAGGATAATATCCTCCTGCCCATGGATTGTGTAAGGAAGTTTGATCTGAACCTAAATCGATATAAACATCTGCGTCTGCAAATTTTTCCCAAACCTCAACTATGTTTCCTAAATATGCTAGTGAAACTACTTCTTTATTACGTTTAGCTGCTCGTACTCTATCTACTAAAACATCAAGGTCTGTTATTTTTTCATCAATCCAACCTTGATCTAGGCGTACTTGAGTTATTTTTGGATTTACCTCTGCACAAACTGTGATACAACCTGCGATATTCCCTGCCTTTGGTTGCGCACCACTCATTCCTCCTAATCCGGCTGTAACAAAAATATTTCCTCCCGGTGATTTACCTATTTTCCTAAACCCATTTAAAACTGTTATAGTTGTTCCATGTACGATACCTTGTGGTCCAATATACATATAACTTCCCGCTGTCATTTGTCCATATTGTGTAACTCCAAGTGCATTGAACTTCTCCCAATCATCTGACTTTGAATAATTAGGTATCATCATCCCATTTGTTACTACAACACGAGGTGCATTTTGATTTGATGGAAATAAACCTAATGGATGACCAGAATACATTACTAATGTTTGCTCGTCATTCATTTCAGACAAATATTTCATTGTTAGTAAATATTGTGCCCAATTTTGGAAAACACCTCCATTTCCTCCGTAAGTGATTAACTCATGAGGATGTTGTGCCACAGCATAATCTAAATTATTCTGAATCATTAACATAATCGATTTTGCCTGTATTGACTTTCCTGGATATTCATCTATGCTTCTTGCATACATTTTGTATTCAGGTCGGAGACGGTACATATATATACGTCCGTATTTTTCTAATTCTTCCGAAAACTCAGAAATCAATTCTTGATGGTGATCTTTATCAAAATAACGTAGCGCATTACGTAATGCTAACTGTTTTTCCTCTTTTGTTAGGATTTCTTTACGCTTAGGAGCATGATTGATATTCGTATCGTATTCCTTTTTTGAAGGTAAAATTTTAGGTATTCCTTGTTTAATTTCTTCTTTAAATGTCATTATGTTCTATTTTTATTTCTACTATTGTAGAAATATGTTAATCAATATTTTAACTAATAATGACATAAACTATGGATAACGGATATCTGCTCTATGGTATTGAGCATCTATCACTTTCTTATATTTAAGGGTTATAGCATCCATTTAGTGTAGAAGTTTATACAAAGATATTTAATTTCATTACATATTTACAGTAATTTCAATTATGATTTTTATTTCTAAATATATTGTTCCTAAAGGTTTTGTTGGTTTAACCTTATATCCTTTTATTTTTCTTAAAAACAAAACTTTAAAGGAAGACACAACACTAATAAATCACGAACGAATTCACCTTAAACAACAATTAGAACTTTGCATTTTAGCCTTTTACTTATGGTACCTAATCGAATGGTTTATAAAAATTCTTGTTTACAAAAACGCATTCAGCGCTTACAAGAATATTAGTTTCGAGCGTGAAGCTTATTTAAACGAAAATGACTTAGACTATCTCACTACAAGAAAAAATTGGGCTTTCATTAACTATTTATAATCCCTAATAACTTCTTCTATTTTTTAGGAAATCCGTAAATTGCGTATCTATTAAACAACTAAATTTACGAATGGAACAAATAGCACCTTACAAACCTAAACATAAAGTAAGAATTGTAACTGCAGCCTCTCTTTTTGACGGACATGATGCAGCTATAAATATTATGCGAAGAATTATTCAATCTACTGGAGTTGAAGTAATCCATTTAGGTCATGATCGAAGTGTAGAAGAAGTAGTTAACTGTGCTATTCAAGAAGATGCAAATGCAATTGCTATGACTTCTTATCAAGGTGGGCATAATGAATACTTCAAGTATATGTATGACTTACTGAAAGAAAAAGGTGCTAGCCATATCAAAATATTTGGTGGTGGTGGTGGTGTAATTCTTCCTGAAGAAATTAAGGAATTGATGGATTATGGAATTACTCGCATCTACTCACCAGATGATGGTCGTGAAATGGGATTACAAGGTATGATTAATGATTTAGTTCAACAATCTGATTATGCAATTGGTGATGTTTTGAACGGTGAAGTAGATCATATTGCAGCTAAAGAAATAGGTAGTATTGCTAGAATTATTTCTTCTGCTGAAAATTTTCCTGAAGTTTCCAAAGATACTATGGACATAATCCATAAAAAAAATGTGAATTCCAAAACACCTGTCCTAGGAATAACGGGTACTGGAGGTGCTGGTAAATCTAGTTTAGTAGATGAGTTAGTTCGTCGTTTCTTAATTGATTTTCCAGAAAAAACAATAGGACTAATTTCTGTTGATCCATCTAAACGTAAAACTGGTGGAGCATTATTAGGAGATCGTATTCGTATGAATGCAATTAATAATGAGCGTGTATATATGCGTTCTTTAGCTACTCGCCAGTCCAATTTAGCATTATCTAAATATGTAAACGAAGCCGTTGAAGTTTTAAAAGCTGCTGAATTTGATTTAATTATTTTAGAAACCTCGGGTATTGGTCAATCTGATACCGAAATTATAGAACATTCCGACACTTCTTTGTATGTAATGACCCCTGAATTTGGTGCTGCTACACAATTAGAAAAAATCGATATGTTAGATTTTGCTGATTTAGTTGCCATTAATAAATTTGATAAAAGAGGTGCCCTAGATGCTATACGTGATGTAAAAAAACAATACATGCGTAATAACAATTTATGGGATGTTCATATGGATGACATGCCTGTTTTTGGAACTATTGCGTCGCAATTTAATGATCCAGGAATGAACTCGCTTTATAAAGCGATCATGGATAAAATTGTAGAAAAAACTGGGGTTAATTTAGCCTCAAGTATGGAAATTACAAAAGAAATGTCTGAGAAGATATTCGTAATTCCACCTAGTAGAGTTCGTTATTTATCTGAAATATCAGAAAACAACAGAGCTTATGATAAAAAGGTAGATGCTCAAGAGAAAGTAGCCCAAAAACTATATGGTATTTATCAAACAATACTCTCTTTAGCTCCTAACGAAGTTACAGAATCTTTCCTTATCAAAAACGGTATCAATCAAGATGAAATACTAAAATTAATTAAAGAAGAAGAGCAAGTATTTGCTCAATTATTATTTGCTCAATTCGACAAAGTAAAAATGAATTTAGACCCATACAATTGGGAAATAATTCTGAATTGGGCAACTAAAGTTCAAAAATATAAAGATCCTATATACACGTTTAAAGTACGTGATAAGGAAATAAAAATAGAAACACATACTAAGTCACTTTCACATTCTGACATTCCTAAAGTAGCTTTACCAAAATATAGCGCTTGGGGAGATTTATTACGATGGAATTTACAGGAAAATGTTCCTGGAGAATTTCCTTATACTTCTGGGTTATATCCATTCAAAAGAACTGGTGAAGACCCAACAAGAATGTTTGCTGGTGAAGGCGGTCCTGAACGAACTAATAGACGTTTTCATTATGTAAGTCTCGGAATGCCTGCAAAGCGTTTATCTACTGCTTTTGACTCTGTAACTTTATACGGAAATGATCCTGGACACAGACCTGACATTTATGGTAAAATTGGTAATGCTGGTGTTTCTATATGTTGTTTAGATGATGCTAAAAAACTGTATTCTGGTTTCGATTTAAGTCATGCTATGACTTCAGTTTCTATGACTATTAATGGCCCAGCTCCAATGTTACTTGGTTTTTTCATGAACGCGGCTATCGATCAAAACTGTGAAAAATATATAAAAGAACATGAATTAGAGCACCAAGTTGAAGCTAAGTTTAAAGAGGTTTATGATGATAATGGACTAGAAAGACCTTCATATCAAGGAGACTTACCTGAAGGAAATAACGGCTTAGGATTGTTATTATTAGGATTAACTGGAGATATGGTTTTACCTGCTGATGTGTATGCTGAAATTAAAGCTACTACATTGGCTCAGGTTAGAGGAACAGTGCAGGCTGATATTTTAAAAGAAGACCAAGCTCAAAATACGTGTATTTTCTCTACAGAATTTGCTTTACGCTTGATGGGAGATGTACAAGAATATTTTATAGATAAACAAGTCCGTAATTTCTATTCTGTTTCTATTTCTGGTTATCATATTGCAGAAGCTGGAGCCAATCCTGTTACACAATTGGCATTAACTTTAGCCAACGGATTTACCTATGTAGAGTACTATTTGTCTCGTGGAATGGATATCAATAAGTTTGGTCCTAATCTATCTTTCTTTTTCTCAAACGGTATTGACCCTGAGTATTCAGTAATTGGTCGTGTAGCACGTAAAATCTGGGCTAAAGCATTAAAATATAAATATAATGCTAATCCAAGAGCCCAAATGTTGAAGTATCACATTCAAACCTCTGGTCGTTCATTACATGCGCAAGAAATTGATTTTAATGACATACGTACTACTTTACAAGCTTTATATGCTATTTATGACAATTGTAATTCTTTACATACTAATGCCTATGACGAAGCTATCACTACGCCAACAGAAGAATCTGTAAGAAGGGCAATGGCAATCCAGCTCATCATTAACAAAGAATTAGGTTTAGCTAAAAATGAAAATCCTATCCAAGGTTCTTTTATTATTGAAGAATTAACAGATTTAGTTGAAGAAGCTGTGTTAACTGAGTTTGACAGAATTACAGAACGTGGTGGTGTTTTAGGTGCTATGGAAACAATGTATCAGCGTTCAAAAATACAAGAAGAAAGCTTGTATTATGAAACATTAAAACACACTGGTGAATTTCCTATTATTGGTGTAAATACGTTCTTAAGTTCTAAAGGCTCACCAACTGTGCAACCTGCAGAAGTAATTCGTGCTACTGAAGAAGAAAAACAGTTTCAAATAAAAACTAAAGAATTACTAAATACAGCAAATGAAGTAAAAGTTCAGCAACAATTAGCTATTTTACAAGAAGCTGCCATTCAAAATGAAAATCTATTTGATAAGTTGATGGAAGCAACAAAGTTCTGTTCTCTTGGACAAATTACAAAAGCTTTATTTAAAGTAGGCGGACAATATAGACGAAATATGTAGTTCTTAAATGATCATATTATAAATTTAAAAAATGGTTTTAAAGCTTTAACGTTTTAAAACCATTTTTTTATAAAGCTTTTTAACAAAAAACAATTAATGATTTTAAATAATTGTGGATTCAAAAATTTCATGTAAGATTGTATACAATATACAATTAATCAAATATGATTGAACGAAAATCACTGAAGAGTCAAATTATTGATGCAATTTGGCAGATGATTTTAGAAGGTGAAATAGCACCTAATGATGCTTTGAGAGAAACTCATCTAGCCAAATCGCTTAACATCAGTAGAACTCCATTGAGAGATGCTTTACAGAAACTAGAATGGGAAGGTATTGTAATATCTCAGCCAAGCAAAGGTTTTCGATTAGCTGAATTTTCTGAACAAGAAATTAAAGAGATATATCCGTTACGCGCTAAATTAGAATCTTACGCACTCGATTTGTCTGGTATTCCTTCTAACAAAATCTTAAAAAAGTTGATTTCAATTAATGAACAAATGACACTCACAAATTCACCCAAAGAACTTATACAGCTTGACGAAGATTGGCATAATCTACTAATCTCTAATTGTGATAATCGAAAGTTGATTGGTATGATTAAAGTATTACATCGTCAATCACAACGTTACGAATACGCTTACATGAAAGTAAAAAAAGATGTTGATGTTTCGGTAAATCAACACAAAAAAATAATCTCTTATTTACAACAAGGAAAATTAAGTGAAGCTTGTAATCTATTCGCAGAAAATAATATGGTTGGTGTTAGCGCACTTATAAAATGGTTACAAACAAAATAATAAACTCTAAAATTCAGACAAATGAAAAGAATAATAGGTATTATAGTAAGCTTTGTTATAATTAGCTGTCAAGCTCCTCAAAAACAGGAAATCTCTACATTAGAAAAAAGCAAAGGTCTTATTGATAGTTATGTTAAAGAGACCATAGCAAAAGGGAATATTAATTCAATAGCAATAGCCACTTACAAGAATGGAAATATTCATAAAAACTATGTTGGTGCTATTGACAAAGGCACTCAAAATTTTGCTAATGATAGTACACTTTACGAACTTGCTTCCATTTCAAAAGTATTTCTTGGCTCTTTAGTAGCGAAAGCTGTACTTGAAAAAAAAAATAACACTAAACGACGATATTAGAATTTATTTAAAAGGTGATTATTCTAATTTAGAATTCGAGAGTACGCCTATAATTATAAAAAATTTATTAACACACATTAGGGTTTACCAATAAAACTCCTAAGGGTTTTGATGATTTCAATAAAAAGGCCAGGTCTGGATACTATGAAAATAATCCTCCTATTTTTGATTACAACATGAATGATTTTTTAACAGAATTAAAATCTAGTACCTTAAATAAAAAACCTGGTACGTATTACGAATATAATTCTGTTGGACCAGAATTACTAGCCTATATATTGGAGCAAGTTTATGATAAACCTTATGCAGTTTTATTAAATGATTTTTTTCATGAATTAAAAATGGACCATAGTTATTTGAACGATTATAGTACCATTAGAAAACACATTGCTAACGGTTATAAAGGTGAACAATTAATGCCTTTAGAAAGAAATCCTCTATTAGGAGGTACCGTAGGTATAGTTGCTTCTTTACCTGATTTGATTAAATTTATGAAGTTCCAATTAGAAAGTAATAATCCTTTGATAGAAGAATCAACCAAAAAATTATTTGAGAATGATGACGATGATAAGTTAGGCTATTTATGGGATGTAGATGTTGCTGAAGAAGAAGGTTTTTATTACGTTAAAAGTGGAACTGCAAATGGCATTGAAAGTATAATGTTGATTTGTCCTGACACAAATTATGGACTTATTTTAATTGTTAATAACACCTCTGATGAGGCTTCTAATGACTGGGTTAATTTATATTATAAAATAGAATCTGATTTGATAAAATACCCGAGATTGAATTTAAGTTCTTTACTCAAAGAAAAATTCATTACGGATACAGACGAGGCTATAGAAGAATATAAAAAGTCTATAAAAGATGTAAGAAAATACTATTGTAATCCTGGAGATTTAAACCAATTTGGATATCAATTATTTACAAACAATAAACCGGAAGACGCTTTGAAGGTATTTAAATTATTAGTTTCTGAATTTCCTAATAATTCTAATGCTCATGATAGTTTGGGAGAAGCGTATTTTAGAAATAAGGATTATAAAAATGCTTTGATTAGCTATGAAAAATCTTTAGAACTTAACCCAAATAATGAAAACGCTAAACAATATATTAATAAAATAAAAGCACTGTAGATTATTCTTCAGGTGATTAAACTCAAGAGCTTACTAAGTTTTAGTAAGCTCTTTTTGCTGTTATAATGTTTAATTGAAAACTATTATTTTCTATATAATTAGAACAAATCACTACATCCGTTTTCTTCGATATAAAACAAAATGACAACATTGATTTCCTTCCCTAAAAGAACTTAATTTAAAATAATTTTCTTTGAAATTTCTCCTCCTTTTTCGTGCTCGATTTTAAGTAGATAAATCCCTTTACTAAAACCTATTGCCTTTATTTCTTTTACAAAATCTTGTTGCAAAGAACTATACTCTTCACTAAAAACTTGTTTACCATTTGTATTAAAAATTTTTATCTTCAACCTTCCTTGAATCATATTTTTAAAATTAATCGTAATATTTTTTCTCGAAGGATTTGGGTACACTTTAATCTCTATATTTCTAAACTGATTTATTTCCGAAGATAAAACTGCATCACTAATAATTCTCAAGTTTTTAGTTCCTGAATCTGAAATAAATACCTTATTATTTATTGTATCCCCAAGTATTCCATTAGGCCCAGAAAAGGTTGTATTTTCAAGATCTCCATCCACACCTCCATTAACAGATCCAGCGTATAAAGTAACTACTCCTGTGTTAGGATTAATAAGATATACTTTATGTTCACCGAGTTGTGTTGCTAGTAACATTCCGTTAATATTAGTCAAAAAACCTAAAAAATTATTAGTCGCTCCACCAGAAGATAATTGAGCTATTTCAACCAATGAATTGTTATTTTCAAATCTAAAGACCTTTCTATCATTGAAATTAGCTATATAGATTTCATTTCCTATAAATGTAATTCCTGCAGGTCCGTTTAACGGAGCCCCAGAAAAAAGTGTTGTTGTAGTTCCATTTGCAGCTAATTTTTTGATTTTATTAGCCCCATATTCAACTACTAACATATCGTCAGTATTTGGTATTTTCTGTATACCTGCAGGCGTATTAAAGGAAAAACTACCGAAGGAAGCTAATTCGTTTCCTTGGGTATCATATTTATAAATAGTATTTGCTGTATGATCACAAATATAGATTTCGTTTGTAGAGTTTATAGCAATTCCATTAGGGTTTGAAAATCCATCTTTAAAAACGGTAACTACTCCGTTAGTATCATATTTGTAAACTGTTTTTCCTAACCAATCAGAACCATAAATATTTCCATTGGTATCCATAGCTAATCCGTCTGTAAAAGAACCTTCGATTATCGTAGTTACCGACTGAGCGTGTAATAGTGTTTGAGTTATAAAAACTACTAGAATAATAATTGACTTTATCATTTTAAATTGAATTTGAATTAAGAGTGCTTAAAAGTATAAGCTCTTTTGTTATCTAAAGTCTTTCTGTACACAGCTATACGTATTTTTTAATACTTTAGCATGAGTTTAAACAATTTAGTCTAACGGCACTCCTTTTTATCATTTAAAATCAATTCAATGGAAGATGTTAATATTGAATCTATTCTAACTTTAATACAACAAAAAGCAATTATTTACATTCCTAAACTTGCATTAGGTGGATTAATATTATGGATTGGCTTGAAGCTAATAAATCGTTTAGTTGTCTTTTCTACCAAAGTTTTAGAAAAAGCTGGCTTTGACAATACTATCCGTCCTTTTTTAGTTTCTCTAATTAATTTCATTTTAAAAGGTGCTTTGTTATTGGTTATTGCATCTATTATTGGTGTAAACCTATCGAGCTTAGTTGCATTATTAGCTGCAATCGGGTTTGCTATCGGTATGGCATTACAGGGAAGTTTAGGAAATTTTGCTTCTGGTATTCTCATCTTAACATTGAAACCTTATAACTCTGGTGATTGGATTCAAATTGAAGAGAAATTCGGAAAAGTTGAAGAAATTGGAATCTTTAGCACCACTATTATATCACCTGGAAATAAAACGCTAATCATTCCTAATTCAAAAATTACTGATGGCGTGGTAACTAATTATTCAAAAAAAGGAATGGTACGTTTAGAAATTAATATAACTATGCCTTATGCTGAAAGTTTTCCTCATGTGAAAACAATAATTGAAGATGCTCTGGTAAAAGTGTCTAATATTTTATCTGAACCAAAAACAGAAATTGGTATTGAAAGTTTTGATTCTCACAGTATCGAACTTATTATACGTCCGTATGTTCATCCAGAAAATTTCTGGCAAGTAACATTTGATACTCATGAAGTAGTTAAAAAGGCCTTTAGTGAAAATCAAATTCAAGTTGCCTATTCTGAAGGTATAGAATTAGGTGCTATTGGAAGTTAAATCTGTTATTATTCTTTATTTTGTAAGTTATTAACAACCTAACGTCTAATAAGTAATTACTTTATTTCGTAAATTATATTTTGAATTCTAAAGATCTAACAAAACTTTCTGAGCATCTTTTACTTCTTGTTAAACAAAAGAAGAACACAACTGCTACTCGTTTATCATTAAGAAGTTTAACCCTAGAAAACCTTATAGATAATCTTGTTAATGACAATTTGAAAAAAGTTTTTTGGATTAACTTATACAATGCCTTTTATCAAATCTTAAGAGAAGAAAATATTAATAAAAAAACCATCTATACAAGGAAGGTTATTCCTATTGCCAACAAATTATTTAGCTTAGATGATATCGAACACGGAATATTAAGACGTTTTCGCTACAAATATTCTTTAGGTTATTTCCCTAACTTGTTTATTAAAAATCATATTAAAAAGCTAGCTGTTAACACTATAGATTATCGTATACATTTTGCTTTAAATTGTGGTGCAAAGAGCTGTCCTCCAATAGCTTTTTACACTGAAAAAAATATTCATAATCAATTAGATGTAGCTACGAGATCGTTTTTAGAAAGTGAAACACTTTTTTTTGATGCTACAAAAGAAGTTCATGTAACTAAGCTTTTTAAATGGTTTTTAAAAGATTTTGGCGGCTATAATGGGATTAAAGAAATTTTTAAAACTCAATTGAACAAAGATATAAATACATATACTATTAGGTTTAAACCCTATTCTTGGGAGGATGATCTGTATAATTTTACTGTAGACTGATATTTATATTCTATAGTGATAATTTATTTTCTATGGTAATTTCAGAACCTTCTAAAAGCATTATAGACGCTGGTTTACTTTCATTTAAAAATTTGAATTTTTCTCCATAAGTTGTTGAAAAGTCAACTTCAATATTTACATCTTGTACGGGATAATACTTCCACCTAGGATGTCTTACTTCATACTCGGTTGTTTTGAGTTCAGTTTCTTTGGAATACCCCCAATAATGTTCTGATATAAATTCTATTATGGAGTTTTCTGGGATTATTTTAAGTTCGTTATTAGCACTAACTTGAATTTTATTCCATTTATGGTGCTTCTTCCATTTATAAATAACCTCAAGATGATCTTCATTTTTATCCCAAAAATGCTTCATGGGTAATGTCTCATAGTTTTCATTATATAGCGTGTTTGCTATAAAGGTAATCGCTGATTTTGGTACTATCTCTTTTATGAAAACTACTCCTCGTTTCACTTTTTGGTTTTTCACTCTCTTTACATAAAATCGTAGATTAACTTCTTCAAAATTCACATGAAAAGGAATTTTAACTCCTAATAGTTTTGTGTTTTTAAACATGAAGCCTATTAGACTTATGTAATATTTCTCTTCATAAGTATCTAACATAGTTCCTTTGGGAAGATATGGCTTCAATAATTCTGGATGTACTTCATAATTTATCATTATCAATTTCCTCCATTCTGCTTTTAAGAAACTCATATTGTATTTTTTAGTTTGTGAAAATGTTCTAGTAGATATGTAAAAAATAGTGCCAGAAACAATGGTATTATCATCAATAGAAATATAATAAAATCAATCTCAAGGTTGATAAAGTTAACTGCAATAAAATAAATAAAACATAACAATAAGTATACAGCTACTAAATTAGTGTACTTGGTTATTAGTGTTGATTTACTTGAATCTTTTTTAATAATTAGGGGTAAAATTAATGCCGATATTATATGAAAAACTCCAATCACAAGAGCCAATATTGCTGCTGAAATCAAATTATCTTTATCTACAGTAAAACCATTAACAATTAAATATAAAAAGCCCGTTATAAGTAATCTATTTATCCATGTTATAATTAAGAGCGATGTTTTCATTACTACATTAATTTTTTAGTTATATGTTAAAATGTTTCTCCATTCACCTGTTTCAGCATAATTTTTTATTGTTCTGTTCCTAAGCTTTAAAAAATTAGTCATGTACTTCTCCAAGAAAAGAAAATCGACTAGTTTTCCTAAAAAACCCAAAGGTGAAGTGTAATACAAAACATCAACTAATGTAGTTGTATTATTCTGATGTGAAAAATAATGTTCGTGAGTAAAACTATCAAAAGCTCCAGCAACCATTTTATCTGCGAAAAATTCTCCTTCTTTACAACCTGTTACCTTGGAAGTGAAGTTTTGATAAACTCCTAAGTGTTTCGCTCTCCATGTTACTGTTTCATTTAACTTTATTAGTCCAGTAGTTCTTCCAGCTATAGCTTTTTCATTTGTACTTTCTGTTGATATCTTATGTAATTCTATACTTCTTGAAAGGTCAAAAACTATTTTTTTTGCTGCCTTTATTTTTGTGAATAATACTATTGTTGGCATTACTTATATTTTAAATTCTTGAAATGTTTTAGTGGTGAAATTAAACCCTAGACGTAATAGCTTTTCAGGATAAACTTTTCTGCTTTTTAATAATAGTTCTGTTTCTGTTCCTATTATTCTAGCTCCAATTTTGAGCATCAACTTGGTTGCGTTTAACCCGAATGGTATATTCAATTTTTTCTGTAATTCTTTTTGAAAAATTTTATTCCTTATAGGATTTGGTACACAAATATTGTACGTTCCTTCTTCTTGATTTATTAAAAAGTTAATCGCTTTAACATAATCTTTTTCAGTTATCCAACTTATATATTGATTTCCATTTCCTTGCTTACCTCCTAATCCTAATTTCGTCATTTTTTTCATTATTGAAAAAGCTCCTCCATTTTTTCCTAATACTATAGATGTTCTGGTTATTATCTTTTTAGTTTTTGTAAAAGAATAACTATTAAAAACTTGCTCCCATTTTTTACATACATCCATTGAAAAATCTATTCCTATTTCTCCTAATTTTTCTGTCATTAATTTTTCTTCGGAATGCTTATAAATAGTAGCAGAAGAAGACTGAATAAATACGTTAGGCGGACTTTTTAAATCTTGAACGATAGCGCATAATAATGCTGTGCTTGCTAACCTACTTTCGTAGATTTCTTTTTTATTTTCATTGTTATACCTACAGTTTACTGATTTACCAGCAAGGTTAATTAACACATCTGTCCCTTCCAATAAAGCTGTCCAGTATCCTCTTGATTTACCATCCCATTGTATATAATATACATTGCCTTTATTTAACTTTTGACTTCGAGTTAAAATATAAATTTGGTTTTTTTTCTCTTTCTCATAATACTTTACAAGCAATTCTCCCAAATATCCAGTTCCTCCTGCAATTACTATTTTCATAATTATATGTTTAATATGATCGTTAATGCTAAAATTCTATACAGTACCCACGTGTATGTTAAGTATTTTGGTAAACCTAGCAGTGCGACTCTTCGTCTATGTTCTAAAAACATGAACGCCATTATTCCTGTAAATGAAAACAACAGTAATGTTTGTGGAAAATCTATAATACTATTTAATACAAGAATTTGAAATAAGCCTAAGCTTCCGAATACAGATACTGTCATTATATGTCCTGAATAATTGGTTATTTCTTCCTTACTTCTACCGATTAAAAACATTGCTTGAAAAACTATTTGGCCAACAGCTAATGCGAACTCCCAACTAAAACTTGCTGCGGGTAATTCTTTAATTAATATTGAAAAATAAAATAGGGCACTTGAGGTGATACTTATCGCAAATAGAATGTAGAGTATTCGATATTTGAAATTAAAATCAGGGACACATGTTAATGCTTCAGCATTATCTTTTGTTGAAGGCACAATAACCTTTCTATTGTACGAAATAAAAGAATATAGCTTTTTTAAAAGATAATTTACAATGTTTAAATTTCCTATTTTAGCCATCCATGGATAGGTATAACCAATTACTTTTAATAAGCTATCTATACCATAAGTAACACTTTTATTTTCATTATTTACCAATGCGATTTCATTAGCTGCTCTCCTTACATTAACATACTCTTTTTCTTTTTTTGAAACTTTGTGGAATGGTTTACGCCCGTTTTTATCAAGCATGTTTGCGCTTATAAACCCAGAAGTATATATGTTACATAGCATACACTCATCGTCATATAATAAAGTGTGATTGTTCAATGTACTCATCTTAATTTCCTTTTAATTATTTTCTTAACTATTAGTATCTATTTGTTGTCTTCTTAGGTTTTCTTTTTTACTCGCTTTTCTTCCGTTCAAAAAGAATACAATAAAAATGATCATTACTATTCCTAAATAAATAGAAAAGCCTCCAATTTTTGTACTTAAAATTTCTACTAAATCTTTGTAATTACTTACACTATAAATCTTTATTATTTTTAATGCAAAACCTATATTAATAAGGTAGAAACCTATTTTAAATAGTTTATTTGTAGCCATAGCTATTTCTGATTTCTGATTAAAGATATCGAGCATAAAAATCTTACTATTCTTAAACAGATGTTGCGAAACAAATGTGGTTAATCCTATACTAACTGGTAAATAAATTGCGTATGCTATAAGTATTAGTGTTGTGCTCATGATTTTTTGTGTTTAAATAGTGAATGTGATTTATAAATTGTAACTAAATTAATTGCGTGTAAAAAAGCGATGATAAATAGTATGAAACTTAAACGATTGGCTATTTCTAAAATAAGTTCTTGATATGTATTGATATTTCTAAGTGATTTTAAAGTCCATACAACCAAGCCTAGATTCATAAAATAATATGCAGTTCTCAATACATTATTTATTCCATTAGCGAATTTTTCATCATTAGGGAAATAATTAGTGATGTAAATTCTTCCATTCTTATAACATTCGTTTCCCACATATACAATAATTAAGGATGCAAGTATTAAGTAGATCAAATACGTTTCTGTTATCATAACTTATTAGTTTTTTCTAGAAAAATGGTGAATAAAACTGCTAATATTAATGGTAATGTAAATAAAACTACAAACAACGTTTCTTTTGAGAATAGCTGAAAAAGTGAAGCTAAATACCAGAACAAAAAATAACCAGTTACCGCAATTGGATAGATAATCTGGAATTTCTGAAGTTTGATATTCAATGCATCTCTGCTAAATAATGTAATTCCAAAAAATAATACTTGAAAAAAACCTAACAATAGTCCTATCAATCCTGAAATAGCTAGCGTGTTGCGATCAATTATTCCAATAATTAAAGAAATACTTACAATAAACATTAAGCACCTGTTCATCCGTGTTATTATTGAGATTGTATATTTCATATTTTCAGAAATTTTTGAAAGTTTAATTGTAAATTTTTTTACTTTTTTATCATTCTTGTAAAGTTAGAGAGTAACCAGTGTTCATCTGCTTTAATTGCCTTCTCTAATATTCCATTTACGGTTGAAGTAACAGAAGTTAAATCTCCCATTAATTTTTTAAATGCTATTACTTCTTCTCCGCCATCTTCGACATTATTTTCCAACTCATCTAATATTTTTAAAACAGGTTCAATCTCTCTCTTTTTACGTTCTTTGGTTACCTGCTTAAATAATTCCCAAATATCTTTATCTGCTACGAAAAACTCTTTTCGCTCTCCAGCAACAAATTCTTTCCTAACTATTCCCCAATCTATTAAGGCCCTTACATTCATATTAACATTACCTCTCGATATTTTTAATGCTTCCATAATGTCATCAGCAGACATTGGTGTTGTGGATACTAATAAAAGTGCATGAACCTGAGCCATTGTTTTATTTATGCCCCAGCTAGTTGCTAAACTACCCCAAGTTTGTATGTATTTTATTTTAGCGTCTTCTAATTTCATAATACAAATATACATATATTTATCGAACTTTCAATAATTATTGAAAATAAAATATCTTTAACTTAATTATCGGTATTTTATTACTCCCCGTATCCCACTAATTTTGAAAAACAAAATTTATATCTTATCAGTACACAAATACACTTTTGTGCTGCTGTATAATGATGATTAATTTGTAAGGATTATAATTTAGCAGACGCAAAAAATCCCGTTAATAATGTAAAACATTTTGGTACAAAGAATCATTAATTAACTTTAACATCTACAGATCCAAATAAATTTACAGACTGGGGAGTTATAGAACTTATTGATTTATATAATTACACAGGTTTTATTACTTTATTTATAGTAAACATTGGGATTAGTATACCACTGCTCTTATTGTTTGAATATGAATGGTCATATTACTTTAAACGATAATTTTAAATCTAGTGTTAGAGGTCCAATAGGAAATCCTTTAAAAGTTAAAAATATCCAATAGGAGATTTTTAACCCTAATTACAACTTGTATTCATGGTTAGATAGCTCAGCCTTTTTAACTTCTCAATTATTATTATATAAAAAATTGTGTCATCTTGTAATATTTCTAATTCTCGATTTACTAATTAGATAAACTATCAATTTTGAGTAACGATTTTTATAACACATCAATCTTACCACATGCTGGTATTATTATTAAAATTTGTAGGGCTTATACAGATACTCAAGAAGATTTTGAGGATTTTTATCAGGAAGCTTGTTTACAAATATGGAAAAGTAAAGATGCGTTTCAAGAACGTGCTAGATGGTCTACTTGGATATATCGAATTACTTTAAACGTTTGTTTAACGCTAGCAAAAAAGAACAATCGTAAGGAGCGAGTTACCGATAAAATCATAGAAAACTCTGAGTACAATACTGCTTTTCAAAATGAAAACTTACAAATTTTATATCGTGCTATTAAAAAATTATCTGATCTAGACAGAGCTATTATTTTAATGCACTTAGAAGAAAATCCTTACAAAGAAATTGCAGCAATCACAGGTACGTCTGCAAACAACATAGCTGTGCGTATTAACAGAATTAAAAAACAATTAAAAACAATATTAGATGGAAAAATCAATTGAGAAAATTTGGTCTGAATCTTTCATTAATGAGCAATCTTTAATAGCTCCTAAAATTAACGATTTATATAATCAGAAATCTAAATCTTTAATTAGTAAAATAAAACGCACTTATGAGATCGATAATAAAGGACTAATCCCTATGGCTATTTTAGTGTTAGTAGTAACCCTAATTTTATCAGAAATAATCATTGGCTTATATGGTACTTTTTTAATAATAGCGCTATACTTTTACAATAGAAGTTTACTAAATAGATTTAGTACTATAGATATTAAAACAGATAATTTAACTTATTTAAAAAACTATAGAACCATTATTAGTTCTATCGTAAAATCAACTAAAAAACTTTTTATTTTCATACTCCCAATAGCCGTCTTATCAATATTTACAATAGCTTATTTTATTAAGGATAAGAGTTTTTTATCCAAATTTATTTCTGAAGACACTACTTTTTTACAGGTATTTGGCATTGGTATAATTATGGCTGTTTCATTAGCTTTAGTGTGTAATATCGTTTATGCACTTTCTACTAAACTTGTTTATGGAGGTATGATTTCAAAGTTAGATGATATTATAAACGAAATAGAAAGTTTAAAGAAATAATTATACTTCAATAAAAAATCAGCAATTATATGCTGATTTTTTATTTAGTTCTTGTACGTTTTTTCAACTTAAGAATTCTATCCGTGTAATACTCTTTTAATTCTTCAATAAAGCTAAGAGGGTTTTTATACTCTTTTAAAACTTTAAAAGTATATCGGTTTAATAATTCTTCTAACTCTTTCTCGAGTCGCTTGATTTCATTATGTAGATAACGTGTTCCGTCTGCCTTAATTTCTATGACATTATTAGCTTCTAAAGCTATGTTTGTATGTCCATTAAAAATATGAGCATGAAAAGCTTTAAGCGCTGCTAAACTTCCATTTTTATATATTTGAATTAGTTTAGTAGTTACTTCTGTAGCTTTATCTTGCTCTTCAGGTTTCATTGAAAATTTATCTGGATGCACAAATAAAATAGCTTCCTTATATAATCTTTTTCTTTCCTTACTTTCCTCTAGACTAACTTTAGATATATCTTCTGGTATATTTAATTTAACCTCTTCAGGTAACTTATAATTTTTACCTTTTCTTTTCTGAGCCAATCGTTTTTCTTTCTTGGCTTTCTTTTGTTGTTTGTACACTACAGTTAATTCTCTTTCTTCTACTAACAAATCAGCAATAGCATTTCGTAATTTTTGCTCGAAAGGAAACAACTCTTGTTCAATACTTTCAATTTTCTTGTTTAGAGTAGTAATCTTATTTTTTAATAAACTGATTGTATCAATAGGAAAATTAGCTTCACTCATACTTTTTTAACTAATGTTTCTTTTGAAGTATTGTTAACCCTATGCGAATTTGTTCATAAGGTATTTTTTCACCTAGAAACTCAAAATAAGGTTTCAATGCTGTTTCATTTTTTAAAACTTTTTTAGCATTTGCAATTAGGTTAATTTCTTCTGGAGTAATAAATTTATCTAAACTAATATCTTTTCCTTCTAAGTATAGCTTAGATAAATGTGAAAATATAGTTTGTGCTTTTAGCCCTCTTCTATCAGCTATTTCATCTATTGTAAAACCTTCTTGGTATAATTTAAAGGTTTCCAAAGTTGTATCTTTTCTACCTTTTTTTTTCTCTTTTATGAAGCTTCTTATCTCTTCCATGAATTCTCCTCCGTATACTTCAAGCTTACGTTGTCCTACACCACTTATCCCTAGAAACTCTTGGTCAGTTTGTGGTCTTTCTTGTTCAATTTCACGGAGTGTTGCGTCGTTAAAAACTAAATATGCTGCTATATTTTCTTCGGTAGCTATTCGATAACGTAAAGCTCTTAATCGCTCAAATAAACCATCTTTAGTTACACTTTTTGTAATTTTAGTTACGACTCTTTTTTCTTCTTTCTTAATTTCTACTGGTGTAGTTAACTGTACTTTTTCTCCTTTAAATAATACTTTTTGAGAAAACTCTGTAAGTTGTAACGCATTGTTTAAATGAAATGCGATTTGACAATATCCCTGATTCACCAACTGTATAATATAATGTTGCCAATCTTTCCATGAAACCTCCTTCCCTACTCCATAGGTTTTTAATTCTTGGTAATTTTTATCTAATATCGTTGTGTTTCTCGCTCCTCGGAGTACGTCAATTACTGTACCCATAGCCTCTTTCCCTTCGAGTCTGTAAATAGCTGATAATGCCTTCTGTGCTATAACTGTACCTTCAAAAAATTGGGGTGGATTTTTACATACATCACAATTTCCACAGTTCTTTTCTATTAACTCTCCAAAATAACTTAGTAAAATTTTTCTTCGACATACAGTTGCTTCAGCAAACTGTTTCATTCGATCTAACTTCGCTTCTTGTACTTCTTTATTCCCAGTTCCTTCAATAAATTTTCGTAGTTGTATAACATCTGCATAACTATGGAATAATAATGCTTTGGCAGGTAAACCGTCACGACCTGATCGCCCGATTTCCTGATAATAGCCTTCAATATTTTTAGGCATATTGTAATGAATTACCCAACGTACATTCGATTTATCGATTCCCATACCAAAGGCAACCGTAGCACAGATAATTTGACAATCATCTTTTACAAAGTCTTCTTGTGTTTTTGCTCGCTCATCAAATGACAACCCTGCATGATAAGCTCTTGCATCAATATTATTTTGTTGTAATTTGTTTGCTAACTGTTCTGTAGCTTTTCTACTTAAACAATAAACAATACCAGATTCTTTTGGGTGTTTTTGTATAAAACGTATTATTTGCTGAACTCTTTCATTAGCTGGACGAACTTCTAAACTTATATTTTCTCTGTTGAAAGAACTTATGTACTTAGTTGCGTTTGGTACAGCTAATTGTTCTAAAATATCTTCTTGAGTTGCTTTATCTGCAGTTGCAGTTAAAGCAATGACTGGAACTTCTGGCAATGATTTTTTCAGAAAAGAAAGCTGCTTGTACGACGGTCTAAAATCATGACCCCAAGCTGAAATACAATGAGCTTCATCTATAGCAATACAACTAATATAACTTTGATTTAAAATATTTTGTAGTAACGATAAACTCTCGGGCGCAACGTAAAGTAATTTTATTGTTTTATCGGCAACAGCATTAAATACTTTTTCTTGATCTTCTGAAGATTGGCTACTATTGTAAAACATAGCTGGAATTCCATTCGCCTTTAAACTATCTACCTGATCTTTCATTAATGCAATCAAAGGGGAAATAACTAATGTAATCCCTGTAAAAAATAAAGCTGGTAACTGATAACAGATAGATTTACCACCACCAGTTGGCATAATAACTAAAGTATCTTTTTTAGCTAGAATATTTTCTATTATAGTCTGTTGTTCTAGCCGAAAACTATCATAACCAAAGTTTACTTTTAACTTTTCTAATAAATCTTTTTCTACAATTGACTCCATTGCGCAAAAATACCATAAAAAAAGTGCAGCAATTAATGCTGCACTTCTATATTTTTAAAAAATTGAGAAAATTATAACTCTTGTAACAATACCTCTACTGCTTTTTTAAGTTGATCATCTTCTCCTCTTTCTTTCCAACCTGGTGCATTCTTCACTAAATAATCCGGAACAGCTGGTGCTTCATTCTCCATATTTTTTCCTGTTTGCTTAACAAACCAAGCTCTAAATGGCATTCTGATAAATCCATTCTGTAGGCCTTGTCCACCTGTAGAGATTACGGCTCCGAATGTTGGTTGACCAACTAATTTCCCTAATCCTAAATTCTTGAAAGCGTGAGAAAAAATCTCTGCATTTGAATAACTATTTTCGTTACACAATGCAACAACTGGTTTTGTATTTACAGATAAAATTGCTCTTTCATTAAACGGATAATTACTAGCAAATTTCTTGTGTTCTTTTAAGGATTTAGCAGCTCCTCTAGGAATGGTATACGCGTGTTGTTTAACATTTAATACTGCCATTAATCGATCGGTTGTCCAACCTCCACCATTATAACGTACATCTATTACAATTCCTTTCTTTCCATATCCACTTGCTTTTAGTTCTCTTTCAAAACGTTCGAAACTAGGCATACTCATTCCTCTAATGTGAATATATCCTAATTGTCCGTTAGAGTATTTTTCAACTAACTTTTTCCTCGAATTAATCCACTCTTCATATTGTAATCTATTTAAGTTTCCTTGTGGTCTTAAAATTACATCTTTACCAGAATCTAAACTTAAAAGGATTTCATTATTTATACTATTCTTTAACAAACTGTAAAAGTTAGTTTGCTTATCAATTTTAGTTCCATTTACAGACGTTATAATGTCTCCTACTTTTAACTTACTCTTTGTTTTATCGGCTACAGAATTTGGTAATACATACACTATTTTTACACCTTTACTAACATTCTTAACTTCTACACCTAATAATCCTATTTTCTCACTTTTATTTCTTGGCGCTCCACCTCTATATCCCATATGACTTGCGTTTAGTTGTCCTAATAACAAGTTGTACATATATGAATAATCTTGATGCGTAGTTGCTGATAATACCCAAGGCTTGTATTTTTTTACCAAACTTTTCCAATCGTAACCATGGAAATTTGGATCATAAAACCCTGCTGTTAAAGCTCTAATACCTTCGTCAAATACTTGTTCTCTCTCTTTTAAGACATTGGTTTTTAAGATAGCACTATGTGGTAATGTGGTAATCTTATCAGATTTTGTATTTAACTCTTTTAAAACCCCTCTTGAGGTGAAATATAATTTACCATTTTGGTCTGATAAATTTAAAAAGCCGGTAGCTCCTTTTATCATTTTAGGTTTAGATCCATCCCATTTTACTTTATACAAGTTTCTTTTTTTTGTTGATGGATTCGTAGCTGAGAAATAAATATTCTTGCTATCTGCACTGAAAGCCATACTAAATTCATCATCAGATAATGAAGTAACTTGCACTAATCTTTCATACAGTTTATTTTCATCTATTTTAACAATTACCTTCTTTTTAGCAGGTTTCTTTGTTTTCTTCTTATCCTTTTTGTCGTTTTTCTTAGGCTCTTCTTCTTTATAATAATCACCTAATTCTCTATCTGTTTTTGTCTTTTCCCAATCTTCTTTTTGTAACCATACCATCCAAACATCATAATTTAACCCACTACGATTAGAGAGAAAAGCTAGTTTCTTTCCATCCTGACTCCAAACTGGACTACGATCACTCCTAGGATGCATACTTACATTCATTTGCTTTGATTTGTCTTTTACAGAGTGAATGAATATTTCGCTATCAAAATTTAAATCTTGTAAAGAGTATGCTATATACTTACTATCAGGACTCCAAGACAAACCGCTAGCTGTGGTCCAACTATCAACGAATATTTCCTTGTTTTTAATGTCTCCATCCTTAACATCGGCAACAATTAACTTTCCTCTTCCAACTCCATATGCAATTTTCTTATTGTCTGGAGAAACTACAAAGAAAGAAACATCTTCTTTTTCGTTTGTAAGCTTATTATGCTTTAGTTTTAAAGACCGTTCTAAACCTACTTTGTCATCTGAGGAACTTACACTATAAATCTGAAAGTTTCCTTCTTTATCCGATAAATAAATAGCTGTTTTTTTATCTAACCATCCAGCACCTTTATCTCTACTAAAATCTTTAGTTACATTATTAGAAAACTTTTTTTCTTTATTATTTAACTTAATAAATATTTCTCCTGAAATATTAAGCGCTGTTTTCTCTCCGTCAGGAGATATTGCAAAAGATCCTACACCTCCTTTTGAGGTTCTTGTATTTTCTTCAGCAAAAAGATTATCAGAAACGATATTGAATGAAAGTTTAGTCGTTTGATTATTTTTCAATAAATAAGTAGCTATTCCTGAAGTATATACTATAGTCCCATCATTACTAACAGAAAAAGTTCGTACTCCATCTTCTCTTAAATCAGTTAATTTTTCTGGTGCACCATTTGGATTACCTTCTTTAGTTATTTTTTGCTTGTAAATATTGTATCTTCCACTAGCAGCGCCTACATAGTATAGATTATCGCTTCCATCCCAAGCAGGGCTATGATCGTTTCTATTACTAGTTGTTATTTGTATGTACTTGTTTGTTTTACTGTTGTATATCCAGATATCTCTTTGCGCTGATCCAGTGTAATCTTCTCTAGCTATTCTACAAGCTCCTTTTACATAGGCAATCAATCCATTTTTGGCTACTACCGCTGAAGAACCGTAAGCAGATAGGTACTTCTCTGGAGTTCCTCCGTTCTTATTTACTTTATAGATTTGCTGATCCCATTCAGGACCTGCATACACTCTTTTTGTAGTAAAAATAATATCTCCTGCACTAGTCCAATCAGAAGGTATGTTAGACGTAGGATAATAGGTAAGTTGCTTAGGTACCCCACCAAGAGTTGTCGTTGTGAATATATTAGAATTTCCCTTCCTATTAGAAACAAAAGCTAATTCAGTTCCCATGGTATTCCAGATAGGATCGCTGTCGTATCCTTTGTTTACAGTAAGTCGTTTCGTTCGTTTAGAATTAATATCTAATGTCCATATATCTCCGTAATAACTAAAAGCTATTGAGGTTGCGTCAGGATTGATAGAAGGTTTACGAATAAGGTTTTGAGCAAAAACATTATTCAAAAGTAATGCGATTGCTGTAAAAAGTAATCTCTTATAACTCATTATCAGTTGATTTTACAGGCTAATTTAAAGTTTTGTTAAATACAATAAATTTTAAGGATCTTTTTTATAGTTTTTTTAACACCCTATTTATTCTGTAAGTAATTTATCAATTGAACTTCTAAAACTTGAAGTGTTCCAGTCTGCGGAACCAGATTCATCAATTCGAATATTTCCTTTTTTATCTATCAAAAAAGTTCTTGGAATAGAATTCACCAAAGGTAATCCTTCTAAAAGGCTGTTATTAGAACTATATACAGGAAACTCATAATCGTTTTGTCTAAAAAAGTCTGCTACTTCTTTCCAATTTTCATTAGTTATGAATACGAAAGCTACTTTATTCTTATAATCGTTATAAAATGATTGTATATAAGGTAATTCGGCTACGCATGGTGGGCACCATGTAGCCCAAAAATTTAAAAATATTACCTTCCCTTTTAACTCAGAAAAATTAATATTATCAGTATTTAATCCTTTTAGCTGCCAGCTGTAATTTTGTATTCGATGTTCTTCTTTTATATTTTCTACGGTTGGAGAAAATGATACTTGTCGTATCAACCATATTCGTGATGGCTTATACAATATCAAGAAAAGTAATACTATAAATAATGCATTCGATATTGTTAAATGTTTCTTCATTTTTCTATTTGTATTGCATTTACCTTTTTCATTTCTAATACGATAAGTATTGAATTAAATACTACAAATAGTAATGTCCAGAAAGGAAAATTATTTTCGTCGAAACCTAAAAAATGCAATGTTAACATTGTAAATGGCGCCAATGGCAGAAGTACAAAAGCAAAGATTTTTACATACAGCATTCCATTTACTAATCGTAGTACATTTATCTGAAAAAAATCGATTGGATATACTTTCATAAAAAATATATTTTTAAATAAATACGCTAATAATAAAATATTTATCCCTTGTAGCATTTTGAAATTCACATAATATGGAATAAACACTAGCCATTTTTTAAAGATAAAAAAAACAATAAGTGCTACAGAAATGAGAACTCTTATTATAAATGATTTGTTATTATTGTTTATAATATATTTCAAAAAAGTATTCTTTTCATCCATAGCTTTCGAAACTTTTTCTGGAAACATTATAAAAGGATTAACTATACTCAATAGTATAAATAATATAGATGAGACTACCTGAAACTGCAATCCGTTAAACAGATAATCAAAAAATAAATCTCCGTCTTTATTACCTTCTACTTTATATACTATCGTACTTGTTAAAGCAACAAAGATTAATAACGAATAAAAAGTAATATTAATTTTAAAATCTCTTTTCCTAACTTTTATTTGTTCTTTGGTATTGCTTTTTTTCCAAAAACTAAACGTATTTACTTGTGTGTGTACTTTACTTACCTTCTTAAAAACCAATATCATTATACCAAATAGAAAAGAAGAAAATAATATGTAAAAAATTAGTACGTCCATAATAACTATAGTTACTCTTTAAGCTCTTGTCTACTTTTCGAAAACACATAACCAAAGGTAAAATACACTACATAATGTAAGGCTTTCATAAAAAAGCTACCTTCCAAAAAGAAAAATGTATACACAAATGTTGTTACAAATAATCCTGCATACAATAGAAGATTGAAAATTCTATTACTTTCAATAATTTCGTTATAAACAAAAGTTGGCAAAAAACAAGGAAGCAAACAAACTCCTACAGGTATAAAAAAATAAGACTGACTTAATAATGGCCACGGAATCGCTAAAAACACCATAAACCCGAAGATTATAAGAGAATACTCTAAGCTAGTAAATGTCTTCCCAAAAGCTTTTACCTTATCATTACTATCGTTTATAATTTTCACAGATTCTTCGTTTGTTTTAGTTGTTCTTTACCATTTTTATAAAATCGTGTATTCCATTAACGCCATCTTTATCTAACATTTTTATAAACGCAGAACCTATAATTGCTCCATTAGCATATTCGCAAGCTGTTGAAAAGGTTTTGTTATCCGAAATACCAAATCCAACAATTAACTTACTTTTCAAATTCATTGTTTTTATACGATTGAAATAATCGATTTGTTGTTTCGAAATTTCCCCTTTTGCTCCAGTGATAGAAGCTGAAGCTACAACATATATAAAAGCCTCTGTTAAACTATCTATTTTTCTAATTCGTTCCTCAGAAGTGTTCGGTGTTATCAAAAACACATTTGTAATTCCGTATTTTGCAAATAGTGCTTTATAATGATTTTCATATTCTACCATTGGTAAATCTGGAAGAATTACAGTATCTATTCCTACCTCTTTTACTTTTTTACAGAAAGCATCTTCCCCATATTTTAGTAGTTGGTTTAAATACCCCATTAGTACTAATGGAGTTTTGTTTGTCTCTTTTATTGCTGCTAGTTGTTTGAAAGTAATATCTAAATTCATTCCGTTATCCAAAGCAATTGCACTACTGTGTTGAATTGTAGGTCCATCTGCTAAAGGATCTGAATATGGTAAACCTACTTCAATAAAATCTACTCCGCTATTTTCTAATTCAGAAATTATTTGCTGAGTTTGATCAAGTTTTGGAAAACCAGCTGTAAAAAATATTGATAATAAGTTTTTGTCTTTCTCTTGAAATATATGTTGAATTGAGTTCATTTTTATTTTCTGTGTGATTTCAAATAATCTTATAAATAATCAATACATTTAAACGTACTGATTATACTGTTAGTTACTCTAAATACTTAATATAGGTTTCTAAATCTTTATCTCCTCTACCTGATAAATTTATCACAATAGTTTGATTTTCTCCTATTTCTAATTTTGGTAATACTGCCAAAGCATGAGCAGTTTCTAATGCAGGAATGATACCTTCTAAGCGAGTTAATTCGTATGCTGCAGTTAAAGCTTCTTTATCTGTTGCATTCATAAATTTTGCTCTACTAGAGTCAAAAAGAAAAGCATGCAAAGGTCCTACTCCTGGGTAATCTAAACCTGCTGAAATAGAATAAGGCTCAACTATTTGTCCGTATTCATCTTGCATTAAAATTGTTTTGCTTCCGTGAATAATACCTACTTCTCCTAATTGAGAGGTTGCTGCGCTTTCACCAGAATTTACACCTAAACCAGCTGCTTCCACGGCAATAAGTTCTACTTCTTTATCTTCTAAATAATGATAAAAAGCTCCTGCAGCATTACTTCCTCCACCAACACAAGCAATAATTGTATCTGGATTCTCTTTTCCTGTTTTTTCTTTTAGTTGCCATTTCATTTCTTCTGAAATTATTGCTTGTAAACGCGCAACCATATCTGGATGAGGATGTGGTCCTACCACCGAGCCTATCAAATAAAATGTTTCTGGATTTTGAATCCAATAACGGATCGCTTCATTTGTGGCATCTTTTAATGTTTTACTTCCACTTGTAGCTGGAATAATCTTTGCGCCTAACATTTTCATTCTAGCGACATTCGGAGCCTGACGTTCAATGTCTTTTTCTCCCATGAAAACAATACATTCTACGTTCATTAATGCACAAACCGTTGCAGTTGCAACCCCATGTTGTCCAGCTCCTGTTTCTGCAATAATTTTAGTTTTGCCTAATCGTTTTGCAATTAAAATTTGTCCTACAGTATTGTTTACTTTATGTGCTCCGGTATGATTTAAATCTTCACGTTTTAAATATATATTTCCACCATATTTTTCAGAAAGTCGTTTTGCTAAATATAATGGACTCGGACGCCCTACATAATCTTTTAATAATGCCTTATATTCTTCTTGAAAAGATTCTGATTCTATAATCTGAATATAATTATCTTCTAATTCTTTTACATTTGGAAACAATAATTCTGGAATAAAAGCTCCTCCAAATTGTCCGTAGTAACCGTTTTTATCTGGATTGTACGTCATGTTTTATCTATTAAGCTAAATTTATTAGTTGTGTTATTTATTACTGAATTTAAATAATGAATTAAAATCATTATTTAAACTTTATACTCTCTAAACATTCTAAAAAGATTCTTGAAACTTTTTAAGTTTATCTACAGATTTTAAACCTGGTTTAGTTTCAAATTTACTATTAACGTCCAAAGCGTAAATAGGTAATTCTGTTTTTAATATTTCCTTTACTTGTTGAGTTTCTTCAATACCTATACCTCCACTCAAGAAGAAAGGAATAGTTGAATTGTAGTTTTCTAAAACCTTCCAATTGAAAGTAACTCCATTTCCTCCTCTTTCTTTTCCTTTGGTGTCAAATAAAAAGAAATCAACTATAGCTTCATAAGGTTTTAAAATATCAAAATCAAATTCGTCTTTAATTCCAAATACTTTTATAATTTCTATGTTAGGTAAATGTTTTTTCACTTCTTTGATATAATCAGTAGTCTCATCTCCGTGTAACTGCAGCGCTTCTAACTGATATTCTTGAGCTAGAGAAACAACAATTTCTAAATATTCATTTACAAAAACACCTACTTTTTTTATTTTTTTTGGAAGTTCAGGAATGACACCTTCAAAATTTCTCTTTGATTTGTCATAGAAAATAAACCCTAGATAATCTGGCTGCAATTCAGCGACTTCTCGAATATTCTCTACATACTTCATTCCACATATTTTCAACTTCATATTATCGTATTTGACTTATAAACTCTTGGCATGATATTCCTGGATTTTCTTCTTTCATAAAATTTTCTCCTATTAAAAAACCTTGAAAACCATATTCTTTTAATCCTGTTACAATTCTTGGGCTACTTATACCACTTTCAGAAACTTTAACTGCACTATTAGGAATTTGGTTAGCCAAAGCAATTGAATGTTCTAGATCAACTTTAAACGTTTTTAAATCACGATTATTTATACCTATTATTTTATGATCTAAGTCAGAGATTTTATCCAAATCTTCCTGATTATGAACCTCATACAATACTTCCAACCCTAAATCATTTGCTAGCTGTCCGTAGTTTTTTAGTTGTTCAGCAGTTAAACATGCAGCAATTAATAAAATTACATCTGCACCAATTGCCTTTGCTTCAACAATTTGAAAACCATCTACTACGAAATCTTTACGTAATATTGGCTTTGTTGTATTAACTGTTCTTGCCTCCATTAAATCGGCCATAGTTCCTCCAAAAAATGAAGTATCTGTTAATATCGATTGTGCGGCTACATCAGCTTCTAAATAGCCATTAGTAACTTCAGAAACTGAAACCTTATCGTTTATAATACCTTTGGATGGAGACTGCCTTTTGAATTCTGCTATTATTCCTGTTGAAAATTCATCTGTTAATGATTTCTTCAAAGAAATTGGCGTTCTTTTAAAATTTGGACTTTCTAGCAATCGTTTTACTGGAATTTCTGCTTTTATCTTAGCAATTTCCTGTTTCTTAAAGTTTATTATTTTATCTAAAATTGTCATTTTTATTTTCTTTTTTTCATTCTGGTTGGGATATTGAAAAACAATCTGATTAACTAATAGCAGATTATCTTATCTAAAGAAATAATACCCACGATTTCGATTCTTTCTATTTTGAATAGTATTTCTTTTTCATGTTACTTTTATCTTTAGTATAAGGATGAGAATTAATTCGTAATTAATCGCTGTAAGCAAGCCTTTGCATTTCCTCCAAATAAAGAATCTTTAGCTTCTTCGAAGGCTTGCTCAAATGTTTTATTTTCATCAACTATTGTTAACGCAAATGCTGCATTAGTTAATACCACCGTATTTTGTGACTCGGTTCCTTTTCCTTCAAGGATAGTTTTAAAAATCTTAGCAGCTTCAGCTACTGAATTCCCTCCGTAAATATCTGATTGTTTTATGCTTTTAAGACCTAAATCTTCTGGCTTTATTAATTGTTCTCCTTGTTTTGTAAACAGCTTAAACCCTCCTGTTAATGAGATTTAATCATATCCGTCTATGAACGATTCCATAGTTTGTTTTTCCTTCTTGCAAAATATAGTTATACAATCT
>JAHDDQ010000170.1 GCA_020629275.1 Tenacibaculum sp.
CACACTCCCGAAAGAACTGGATTTTGAATCCAGCGCGTCTACCAATTCCGCCACTCGAGCATTTTAGTAAATGGATTGCAAATCTATAAAATATTTTAGTTAATTCGTTAAAATACTTTTAAACTCTTAAAATAGTTCTATTTTTGCCCCTCACAACAACACTAACAAAAAATAAACTTCGGTAAATGCCTACAAATCAATTAACTCCTAAAATATTTGCTTGTTCTCAAAGTACAGAGCTAGCAGAAGAAATTGCTAAAAGTTTTGGAACAGAACTAGGAAATGTAAAAATATCACGTTTTAGTGATGGAGAGTTTCAACCTGCTTTTGAAGAATCAGTAAGAGGAAGACGTATTTTTATAGTAGGATCTACTTTTCCTAATGCTGACAATTTAATGGAAATGTTATTAATGCTTGATGCTGCTAAACGTGCATCTGCAAGACATATAACAGCAGTAATACCTTATTTTGGATGGGCTCGTCAGGATAGAAAAGACAAACCAAGAGTAGCAATTGGAGCAAAATTAGTAGCAAAACTTTTAGAAGAAGCTGGTGCTACAAGAATTATGACAATGGATTTACATGCCGATCAAATTCAAGGTTTCTTTGAAAAACCAGTTGATCATTTATATGCATCATCTATATTCTTACCTTATGTAAAAAGTTTAAAATTAGATAACTTAACTGTTGCATCTCCTGATATGGGTGGTTCAAAAAGAGCTTATGCATATTCTAAATACTTAGAAAGTGATGTTGTTATTTGTTATAAACAACGTAAAAAAGCCAATGTAATTTCTCATATGGAATTAATTGGTGATGTAAAAGGTAAAAACGTTATTCTTGTTGACGACATGATTGACACAGGAGGAACTCTTGCTAAAGCCGCAGATTTAATGATAGAACGAGGAGCTTTAAGTGTTCGTGCTCTTTGTACACACCCTATACTTTCTGGTGAAGCTTACGAAAGAATACAAAACTCTAAATTAACAGAGTTAATTGTTTCAGATACAATTCCTTTAAAAAAGAATGTATCTAAAATAAAAAGTGTATCTTGCGCCACTTTATTCGCAGATGTAATGCATAAAGTGCAAGATAATACATCAATAAGCGATGAATTTTTAATGTAAATTTTAATTAAATAAACAAGTAATGAAATCAATTACAATCAAAGGATCTCAAAGAGAAAGCGTAGGTAAAGTAGCTACTAAAGCCTTACGTAATGCTGGAAAGGTTCCTTGCGTATTATACGGAGGAGACAAACCTGTACACTTTTCAGCAGAAGAATTATCTTTCAAAAGTTTAGTGTTTACTCCAAATGTATATACTGCAACGATTGAATTAGGTGGAACATCTTATAACGCAGTTTTACAAGATATTCAGTTTCATCCTGTAACAGATAAAATTATACACGTAGATTTTTATCAACTTTTCGATGATAAAGCTGTAACTATGGAAATTCCTGTACGTTTAGTAGGTACTTCTAAAGGTGTTATGGTAGGTGGTGCTTTACGTCATAACTTACGTAAATTAAGAGTAAAAGCTATACCAGCTAACTTACCTGATTTTATTGAAGCTGATATTACTGAATTAGAAATTGGTAATAAATTATATGTTACTGAATTAAAGAATGAAAAATATACATTCTTACATCCAGAAAACACTGTGGTAGCTCAAGTACGTATGTCTCGTAATGCATCTAAAGCTGCTTCTGATGAAGAAGCAACAGAAGAATAAGCTTCTACTATTTAAAAATATAGAAAAGCGTTACCATTGTGTAACGCTTTTTTTATGTTTGCACTATGAATATCATCTCTTTCTTTAAAACTATTTTTAATTCAAAAAAGAAAAGCACCATGAAAAAAATTTTAATTGTTGGTTTAGGTAATATTGGTGAAAAATACCATGATACTCGTCATAATATAGGATTCAAAATTGTTGATGCCTTTGTAAAAGAGCATCAAGAAAGCTTTGAAACTGATAAACTAGGTGATATAGCCAAATTAAAAATTAAAGGTAAAACTGTTATTGTTTTAAAGCCTAACACCTATATGAACTTAAGTGGAAAAGCTGTTGTTTATTGGATGAAAAAAGAAAATATTAAAGTTGAAAATTTACTGGTTATTACAGATGATTTAAATATTGACTTTGGTAAGCTTCGTATTAAAGGAAAAGGTAGCTCTGGAGGCCATAATGGTTTAAAAGATATTCAAGATAAGTTTAATACCGGAACATATCCTCGTTTTCGTTTTGGAGTAGGTGCCGACTATGGAAAAGGTCGCCAAGTTGATTTTGTATTAGGAAACTGGAGTAAAGAAGAAGAAAGTGCAATGATAGAGCGTATACCTACCTCAGTTAACGCAGTAACTTCTTTTATAAATGCAGGATTAGCTAATACTATGAATGAATTTAATGGTAAATAAATACCTTTATTTATAAATTCCTAAAATTCTATTAAAGGTGTTAACTTCACATTTATAAAATTTACAAAACTTTTCAAATATAGTTCTAGTCATAATTAATTGATTTTGGTAACTAATAATAAGTAGCAAAATATATTAATATGTTACAAATTAAATAATTAATTATCACTAGCGTGCCATTCTGCAAAACTAGTATCTGTTTCTTGTAGCTTTAAAGAATGTAATTTTATATTTCCAGGAAGACGCTTTTTAATTTTACTAGCAAAATCAATAATCATCATTTCACTTGTTGGTTGATAATCAACTAAAATTACATGATGTCCTCTATCTTGTAATTCTTTAGCTAACTCTACGTGCGGTGTGTTTTTATTAAATACCGTTGCATGGTCAAATACATCAACAATATCTTCTTTAACAATTTTTTTTAAATCACCAAAGTCAATTACCATTCCGTATTTAACATTTGAAGTATCACTGATAGGTTCACCTATAACAGTTACAGAAAGTTTATAACTATGACCATGAACGTTTTTACACTTACCATCATAACCATATAATGCATGTCCTGTTTCGAAACTAAATTGCTTTGTAATTCTAATATTAGCCACTACCTTTTAAATTTTTTGTTACTTCTGTATTTATTAAAAAAGTATACGATAGCAACTAAAAATGCTAATACGGCAAATAAATAATCTCCACCCATAATTTCAAAATGTTTTTACGTGTCAAAAATACAACTTTGAATTTAATTTACTTGAATTTTCAACGTTTGTTCCCTTAGCTCAATAATTAACTTGTCTTTAATTAACAAACATTGAAAATAATAGTATATTTAACTTTGGCTTATGAAAAATTCTACTCAATTAGAACGCTATAACAGGTTAGTAAAATTTCTTGAAGAAAAATTTAAATCTACTATTGATGTCCAAGATATAGAGGAGGTTTCGTTTTATTCTTATCGAAATATTAACCGCATATTTTTAGCTTTACAATACGAAACCATCGGTCAATTTATTAAAAGACGTCGATTAGAAAAAGCTGCAGAGTATTTAAAATTTTCTACTATTGAAATTTCTGATATTGCTCTTGACATAGGCTATGGAGATGTTGCAGCCTTTAGCAAAGCATTTAAAAAGCATTTTGGGTGTAATCCTTCTCAATTTAGAAAGTCGTTTTCTTTACAGCAAAAAATAACAAATGAAATTTTAAAAAATAAGAGTCCTAATGAGAATGCTCAAAAGCTAAATTTTGAAGTTGAAATACTTCCTACATTTAAAATAGTCTACATACAATATAAAGGGTCGTATGAAAACATTAAAGAAATTGAAAAAACATGGAAACAGCTTTTAAAATATGCTTATAAAAAAAAATTGTTGTCAGAAAAAACAATTGTTCTTGGTGAGGTCCTAGACGACAATGAACTTTCTTCTTCAATTCATTGTAGATATAATGCTTGTATAATTTTAAATGATAATCAATCTCTTAAATCTGAAGGTCTATTTATAGTAAAAGAAATTCCATCTCAAAAATATGCTAAATTTATTCATAAAGGTAGTCATGAGAGTTGTTTTGAAACCTATAATGAAATTTATGCTCGTTGGATGCTTGACGTTGGTTTAGAGTTTGATGATAAACCTATACTGGAGTTCTATCCTAATGATGAAGATACTACCCCAATAGATGAATTAATTACAGAAATATACATTCCTATTCTGTAAATGTCCTAATTGAACAAACAAACCTTTCATTCATAACTTAATTTTGTATTATAATTATGAATAATATGAAAAGTTACAAATTTAACAGCTATTGGTATTTAGGGTTTTTTGGTTTTATTGGGTTCTATTATATACCTTTTATAATACTATTTTTTCAAGGTAATAACTCAGCATGGGTACTTTCAAACCTATTGTGGTTTTTATGGTTTTCATATTTTATTCCTGAAAATAAAAACAATTAAAAATGAGTTTTTCTAAAATAATATCCTTGTTTCAAGAATCTAATATCATGCTATATGTAGGTTACTTTTTTTTATTTAATACAAGTTTAATAATCATTGAATTATTTATTGATTTTTTAATTAAAAAGGAAAGACGTTGGAAAGATTCATTTGCTAACATTTCTATTTTCTTCTTAAATCAACTAATTGAAAAAACAATTATAGGTTCTATTGGTGTAATATGTTTAATGCCATTTCATTGGATAACACCTTTATCAATATCTATGAGTACTTATACATGGATATTAGCTTTTTTAGTTGCTGATTTTACCTATTATTGGATGCACCGATTAGAACACGAACATAGAATTTTATGGGCTAGTCATAGTGTACATCATTCTTCAGAAGATTATAACCTTACTATTTCAATGCGTTTAAGTATTGTAGAAGGCATGTTTGAATGGGTTTTCTTAATTCCAATGATTTTAATCGGGTTTTCTCCTTTTCAAGCAATTATTGGATTAGTATTAGTTGCCCAATTTCAAACATGGATTCATACCGAATATATTGGTAAATTAGGCTGGTTAGATGAATTTTTTAATACTCCTTCTGTTCATCGTGTACATCATGGATCTAACAACAAATATTTAGATAAAAACTATGGTGGTTTTTTAATTATTTGGGATAAGATATTTGGTACATTTCAAAGAGAAGAAGAAAAGGTTATTTATGGATTAACAAAAAATATTAAAACTAATAACCCTATTAAAATAAACTTTATTGAATATAGAAATATATGGACCGATGTTAAAAAGTGTAAAACATTAAGCCATAAACTGAGAATTATTTTTGGAAACCTGATATGGAAACCTGATTATTTTTATAAAAAAAGAGCTAAAAATTAGCTCTTAAATTTTTTTAATGCATTTTTAGTAAAATCAGAAAGAACTAGTTTACCTGAGGTTTCAGCCCTCTCAATTAAAAGAGTGTCCCAGTTTTCAGTTCCAATCCACAATGCTTTTTTCATTTCATCTAAAGCTTCTGGATTATAAGAGGCTAGTTTTTCTGTAAAAATTTCAACTTCTTTATCTAGCTCTTCAATATTTTCAAAAACTCGTGCATATAATCCTTTCTCTTTTGCCCAATATGCACTTTTCCAACTAGTAGCATCTAAAGTTAATTCGGCCAATCCACTTACTCCAACTTTACGTTTTACTGCAGGTGCTATTACAAATGGACCAATACCTATAGTAAATTCTGATAATTTTATAGCTGCATGTTCAGTAGCTAAAACATAATCACAAGCAGCAGCTAAACCTACTCCACCTCCTACAGTTTTACCTTGTACACGACCAACAATTAATTTAGTACAAGTACGCATTGCATTAATAACATTTGCAAAGCCTGAAAAGAAACTTTTTCCATCTACAAGATTGTCAATTGCTACTAACTCATCAAATGAAGCACCAGCACAAAAAGCTCTATTTCCTTCCGATTTTAATACTACTACAACTACTTCATCATTATTTGATAATTCATCAAATTTATTAGCTAGTCGCTCTAATAATTCACTAGGGAAAGAATTACTTGCTGGATGTCCAAACTCAATTGTTGCAATCTTATTTTCTACGCTAGTATATAAACTTCCGTTTGCTCTATTAGTGGTCATAAAAATTTCGTTTATGTATAATTAATGCATGAAAATATGCAACTTTATTTTTCAAATTTAATACTTTATTTTTAGTATTCCCTTTCTTACAATTCTTATTTTCTAACTACTTTTTTATAAACTATTAAGCATGTTTTTTACTCTTGATAAGTAAACTATTCTATTTTCATTTATACCTATAATACTTCCACTCATTTAAAAATACATAGTACTTATGGCATTCTTTCAGAATTTAGATAGTTACTTAACTAAATTTAAACTGTTTAAGAACACTAGAATTATTTATTAATATAAATAAAAAAGTACAAAACATACCTACACTAAATATTATGGACAAACCTAATACAACAATCGTAACTCCTAAAATTTCTTCACCTATCATTTTAAATTCAACTCTAGTAAAATGGTTGGCAATAAAAGATGACTTACCAGAAAAGCCGTCGGCAATAGAAATAAAAGAAAAAGGAATTCAATATACCTCAGTAAGTTATAAACCTACAAATTGGATTGATGCAATTATACCAGGAACTACCTTAAACACACTAGTTCATAATTCGGAATGGATTAAACAAAACATTCCTTCAAAAATATTAAGCGAACAGCCTGGTAGCACTACTTTTTTTAATCCGTATTTTGATACTAACTTATTACATATTCCAGATGTAAATAACAAGGGAATTACATTTTATACATATTGGTACTATACAGAAATAAAATTACCTGAAATTAATGATGCCTCACATTTTTGGTTAAAATTTAGAGGAATAAATTATACTGCAGATATATTTATCAATGGGAAACAACTAAATAAAGAACAGTTAAAAGGTATGTTTTTTAGAAATGATTTTGATATTTCTACATTTCCAAGTGAAGATGGTGTTACTAGAATAGCTGTTCGTATAGTACCACCTAACCCTGTTGGAATACCAACTTTATCAAATAATGGTGGTATTCAAGGGGTCCCAAATATTGGAGAGAATGTTACTATGCGTTACCCTATTGGTTGGGATTGGATGGCTACAATTCCTGATAGAAGTACAGGTTTGTGGGACCAGGTTTCAATAGAAACTACCAAATCATTGGTATTAAAAAACCCGCATATAACAACAACTGTTCTCGAAAATGGTATCTTAACAAACAATGCGAAAGTTAATATCTCTGTTGAAGTATACAATTCTACAAATAAAATACAAATAGGAACTCTCAAGTATGTTTTAAATGAAAAAATAGAAAAGTTATCTATTAAAATACCTCCATCAACTGAAGCTAAAAAAGTTACTTTTCCAGAAATAATAATTTCTAATCCGAAATTATGGTGGCCTCATGGTTGTGATCCTTCAGGAACCGACAAACTTCCTGAACTGTATGATTTAGATATATACATCTACTTAGGAGAGAATATAAGTTCTGAAACCTTGTCTGATCAAAAAAAGGTCCGTGTCGGAATCAGAGAGTTTTCTATAAAGAATGATTTTAAAGTAGACGCCCCAACAAGTCCTTCAAAAAGAAAAAGTCGAAAGTTTTTTGTAAATGGAAATCCAATTTTTATTAGAGGAGGAAATTGGATGGGAACAGATGCATTGTTTCGAATGGGAGCAGACCGTTATCGTAATGAAGTTAGAATGCACAAAGAAATGAATATAAATTTGATTCGTGTTTGGGGAGGTGGAATTGCAGAGCGACCTGAATTTTATGAAGCTTGTGATGAATTTGGGATTTTAGTAATGCAAGAATTTTGGTTTTCTAGTGAATTTATTTATAACAATAGTAACCTTCCAGAAACCTACAGAAAAACATTTACAAAATGCGCGGTAGACACTATAAAAATGTTACGAAATCATGCTAGCTTATTATTTTGGTGTGCAGCAAATGAATCTATACCACCACAAGAATTGTTAGTTGAGTTGAAAACTTATATTGGTGCAAAAGGATCTTTGGACACTCAAAGAATTCTTATTGAAAATTCTAAAGCTATCTCAGGACAAGTTGAAAATGATGGTCCTTATGGTATATATAATCCCGATAGATATTTCAAATGGCTACCAGATGGATTTACTGGGTCATTCAATCCTGAAATTGGTTCATTAGGAG
>JAHDDQ010000171.1 GCA_020629275.1 Tenacibaculum sp.
CTAATACTGGAGAAACTTTAATAAGTATTTTATTCGTTTTAGAAAATAAAAAATCTAGGTGATCTGTTACATTAGTTAAACAATCTTCAAGTAAATTTTCCTTTTAAATCATTTCTTCTAGAAGGATCTATATAAATACAATCAAAAAACGAGTTATTTTCTTTTAAATAATCTATACCGTTTGAAGCAAAACAATTTATATTCTTAATTTTCATAAGATCATAATTATAAGCAACAATTTTTGATAGTGCTTTATTAATTTCACAATGAAAAACGTTCTCAAAGTTTCTAGAAAAATAAAGTGAATCTACTCCAAAACCGCCAGTAATATCTATGATGGTTTTACCACTAATAATTTCAGATTTATACTTTGCCGTTAATTCTGAAGAAGTTTGTTCAATGGATAGTTTTGGTGGATAATAGACATTTGCTGTTGTGTACCAAGTGGGTAATTTTTTTTCAGATTTTTTTTTAGCGATAATTTGATTTGCCAACTCTTGAACCGTAATATTGGGGAAAGGACTTCCTTTTAAAATTAATTTAGAAATATTAGAATTTAAATTATTTTCTATAAATAACTGCGAATCAGATTTTAAAATACAATTGTTCAAAAATGGAAAAAATTAATACTAATTAAGTGCCAAAAATACTGATATTTTTATCATTTTCGCGCCGAATTATAAAACAAGTATTAACATAAAATATATTATGAAAAAAACATTTTTAATTGTAGCAGCATTATTTATATCTGTTACAGCAAGTGCTCAATATTATGTTTCTGTAAACACAGGATATTCTCTTGGAACAGGAAAAAAGGTTTTAGGTTCTTCTATTTCAACATCTAGATCTTCAGATTTGGAAGGTAGTTATGGAGAAGGTATCAATACACAAATTAGAGGAGGATACTATTTTAATGATAAGTTTGCAATTGAACTAGGTGTAGGCTTTTTGTACGGTTTAGATCAAGAAGTAAGAAAAATATCTGGTGTTCCTAATTTACCTGAAGCTGACATCGAAGCTAGAGGAAGAGCTTTTGGAGCTTCTTTATCGGGTATTTATAATATTACAGAAAACGTATATGTAAGAGCAGGTTTATTAACTAAATTAGGAGGAAAAACTGAGGCTAATGGTATTGTTGGAGCAGCGTTACCAGTTTACAATGAAACAGGGACTGTAATTGCAGCACCAGCTCCTACGAGCATAGAATTTACAACAGATTTTAAAGGAGAGTTTCCTTTAGGTTTTGTTGGAGCAGCAGGATATAAATTTCCTATTACAGAGAAGTGGTCGTTATTTGCTGAATTAGAATACATGAACATCAATGTTACTAGAGATAAATCATTATTACAAGAATTCAATGTAGTTAGAGCTGATGGGAGAGTAGTAACTAGAAATGAATTGTTAACAACAATTGCTGTTTTAACTTCACCAGCATCAACGTTACCAGTTTCAACTAAACAAAGTTTAACTGAGTTATCGTATTTATTTAGAGATGAATTTGTTTGGGGAACTGAAGGTACTATAAAGCCTGATGCTCCTTATTCTTCTTTCGGAATTAATTTCGGTGTTATTTATAACTTTTAATTTTAAAAGTTTTTGAAGTAAAAAAGGTAGCTATTTGTAGCTACCTTTTTTTATTTATAAACCTACTGTATTTTTTAAGTTCGATAAATCGAAGTTGCTTCCATTCGTTTTTGCATCTGTAAAATCTGAACCTGATAAGTTCGTCTTTGTAATTTTTGCGTTGCTAAGATTTGTATTTACAAATATTGCCGAAACAGCTTTACCATTAGAAAATTGAACACCTTTTAAATTTGCACCTCTTAAGTTTGCTTCGTTCATATTACTTCGATGCAATTCAGCATTTTCAAAATTAGAATTGGTTAAGTTAATTCCCACTAAATAAGAACCAGATAGATTAGTGTTTTTAAAATTACAATGAGAAAAATCTGAACGTGCGTAAATCTTATCTAATGTAGTTTCACTAATTCCTGCTTGAGTTAAAAAAAGTAATAATTGGGTTCTTTCTGGGCTATACAAACGTTCAGATAGTTTACCATCTTCTTCTAAAATTCTATAAGGAGTTAAACTGTGAGACAATGAAACGATTCTAGGAATAATTTTTCCACTAACTCCTTTTCTATCAATTGCATCAAAAATACCCGCCAATTGAAAACTATAAGAACTCTTTCTAGAACCTTCAACTAAAGCGTTCTGAGTCTGAATAAGATCATTTTGTTTAACAAGAATATATAAAGACACCAATGAGGGTAGTAATGAAAATAACAAAAGTACAAGGCTAAACATACGAACTCTAACAAACCTTTTAACCAAAGCTGTTAATAAACTTGCAGATGTATCTGGCGAAACGTTCTTTTGTGAATGAAATTCAGAAAACCATTGGTTAAAACTTTTATTTAATGAAGCTCCAGTAAAAAGTTTCCATGTCCAATTTAACGTTTTCTTTGTTTTTTCAGTTTTACGTTGCTTACGTTGTTCCGTAGCATTAAACTGTTCTTTTAATTTTTGATTTTCTAATCGTAGTTGTTCTAACTCTTTTAAAAAATTTTCTTCCATTGTATTAGGGGTAAATTCAATTTATAAATTTGCTTTTATCATACGATCATTACCAAATAAATCTTTTTTTAGTTGAATATTCTTAAAACCTTTATCGAGTAACATAGTTTTTGTTTCTGCTCCTAAATATTGATTTATTTCGAAGTATAATACACCATTTGTGTTGAGACTATTTTTAGCAATATCAGCAATATGCTTGTAAAAAACTAGAGGATTATCATCACTCACAAATAAAGCTAAATGGGGTTCATTAGTTAAAACATTATTTTTTATTTCTTTTTTCTCTAGGTCTCTAACATAAGGTGGATTAGATATAATAACGTCAATTTTACGATTAAGTTTTGTTAATTGTAAAATATCTTGATGAATAAAAGTAACATCAACTTCATTTTTTTTCATGTTTTCTTTAGCAATTTTCAAAGCATCAATCGATATATCCATAGCATACACATTGGTATTTAGAGTATTCTTTTTAATTGAAATCGCGATACATCCTGAACCTGTTCCAATATCAATAATTGATATACTTTGTTCTTGAGATTTAATATCTTGTATAACCCAACTTACAAGTTCTTCGGTTTCTGGTCTTGGAATCAAAACACTAGGACCAACATTGAAAGGTAAGCCGTAAAATTCAGTTTTTTCAAGAATATATTGGACTGGCTCTTCCTTCTTCAAGCGTTTAATAATTTCTGAAAGTTCTTTGAGTTGTAAATTATTAATAATAGAGTCTCCTTTAATAAAGACATCCATCAAAGAAAAACCGAGTTTATCTTCAACAACCCTAAAGAAAAAAGCATCTATTTCCGTTTTAGGATATAAATGAGTTAATTCATTATTAAAAAAAAATCTGAAATTCTTTAAGGTCATAAATATTGGTTGTAAAAAACATTACTTTTGATCTATCAAATTTATAGAAAACAAATGAAGAATCTAATTTATTTCATTGTAATCGTTGTATTTTTTACGAATTGCTCTGTAAAAAAGAAACCAATTTTTATAAAAGTTGATAATGTAAAAATAGTTTCATTAAAAACAGACACTATACGATTACAAGCAAAGGCATACTTTAAAAATGAAAATGATATTGGTGGTAAAATAGCTACAGATGAAATAAAAGTTATTATTAATGAAGTAGAAGTAGCACAGGTATCTTCAGAAGAATTTAAAGTTCCTGCAAATAAAGAGTTTTCCATTCCACTCAATGTAGTTGTACCAGCAAATAGAGTATTTCAGGAGAATAAAGGAGGTCTTTTAGGAGGTATAATTAATTCTGTACTGAATAAAAGTGTACAAGTTCGGTTTAAAGGAGTAATTAAATACAAAGTATTTGGATTTTCTAATGCATATTTAATTGATGAAACCGAGGATATCAACATAAAATTTTAATTAAACTATTGAATTTAGATCACAACAAGTACATGTACCGATGTTTAACATTGGCAAAAAAAGGTATAGGTACAACTCGACCAAACCCATCTGTAGGTGCTGTTATTGTTTATAATAATAAAATAATAGGAGAAGGTTTTACTAGTCAGTACGGAGGTCCACATGCCGAAGTGAATGCTATTCGCTCAGTAAATGATAGCTCATTATTACAAAAAGCTACAATATATGTTACTCTAGAACCTTGTTCACATTACGGAAAAACACCTCCTTGTGCTGATTTAATAGCCAAACATAAAATTCCTGAAGTTGTAATAGGTGTTATTGATACTAATAATTTAGTAGCAGGAAAAGGAATTGAGAGGTTGAAAAAAGCAGGATGTAAGGTTCATGTAGGTGTATTAGAAGACGAATGTAGAGAACATCATAAACGTTTTTTTACCGTTCAGAATAAAAAAAGACCCTATATTATTTTAAAATGGGCAGAAACTAAAAACGGATACATAGCGCCACTAAGCAAACTGAAACAAGAGCCTGTTTGGATTTCTAATGAATATTCGAAACAATTAGCACATAAATTTAGAGCACAGGAACATGCTATTTTAGTAGGTACAACTACAGTAATAGCTGATAACCCTAAACTAAATGTAAGAACTTGGACGGGTAACAACCCCATTCGAATAGTTTTGGATAGAAAGCTTAGAATTCCTGAAGAACTTAATGTATTCGATGGTTCTATGTTAACTATTGTATTTACAGAAAAACCAGAAATTAATCAGGAAAATATACTTTTTGAGAAAATAGATTTTTCCAAAGACATTGCTACACAGATTTGTGAAGTACTTAATAAACACAATATTCAGTCCCTTATTATAGAAGGAGGAAGAGAAACAATACAAACTTTTATTACTGCTAATTTATGGGATGAAGCTAAGGTTTTTATTGGAGAGAACGAGTTTCTCAATGGAGTAAAAGCTCCTGTCATACAAAAGAAAGTGACTCTTGAAGAACATATTAAAAACGACATTTTAAGAACCTATATAAATGATTAAGAACATCATTTTTGATTTTGGTGATGTATTCATCAATTTAAACAAAGAAGCAACATTAAACGAATTAGCCAAATTAGGGGTTAAACAGGTAAACAATACAATGATGCAAGTATATTATGACTATGAAATGGGCTTGCTTACAACAAAAGATTTCATAGATTATTTTCATCAATCATTTCAACTTGAAAAATCAGATTTAATTGCTGCATGGAATGCTATTTTGTTAGATTTCCCAAAGCATAGATTACAATTTTTAAAAGCTCTAAAAGCTAGTAAAAAATACCGCCTTTTTCTGTTGAGTAATACTAATGAGTTGCATATTGATTGGATACAAAATGATTGGGGGATAGATTTGTACAAGGATTTTAAAGATTGTTTTGAACAATTTTATTTATCTCATGAAATTAATTTAAGAAAACCCAATGTATCCATTTATGAGTTTGTACTTGAAGCAAATCAATTAAGTCCAGAAGAGACTTATTTCATCGATGATACCAAAGAAAATACAGATGCTGCAAGTACTTTAGGAATACATTGCTGGAATATATCACCTAAAGAGGAAGATGTTATAAACTTATTACAACAGGAAAATTTCAAATAATGATTTACTTAGTTTTGAGTATTTTAATTTCAAGTAGTTTGTATGTTATTTTCAAACTCTTTGAAGTATATAAAGTTGATACTTTCCAAGCGATCGTGATAAATTATATCGTTGCATTTTCCATAGGCTATGTATATTCAAAACAAAGAATTCTTATCCATGAAATACCAACGCAGTCTTGGTTTTTTGGAGCTATGTTTTTAGGGATTTTATTCATTACTATTTTTAATGTAATGGCACTTACCTCACAAAAAAATGGACTCTCTGTGGCTTCAGTTTCAGGTGTCTGTTGTTATTCCAATTGTTTTTGGAGTTCTCTTATATCGTGAATCCCTTGGTTTGATTAAAATTGCAGGAATTCTTTTCGCATTAATGGCTGTTTATTTAACATCAGTGAAAGGAACAGGTAAAACGAATTTCAAAATTTCTCAATTTTATTATCCAGTAATTCTTTTTTTGGGATCAGGAGCTATTGATACATTGTTAAAATATACTGAAACAACATACGTTAAATCGGATCAGGTATCTATGTTTTCTGCATCAATATTTGGAATTGCTTTTTGTTTAGGGTTTTCATTTTTGATAGTTCAATTGGTAAGACGAAAAACGAAATTTCATTGGAGAAATAGTATCGCAGGAATTGCTTTAGGAATTCCAAATTACTTTTCAATAGATTTTTTACTAAGAGCTTTAAAAACAGAGGGAATTGAAAGCTCAACATTATTCACTATCAATAATGTTTGTATTGTATTATTAACTACGTTATTTGGCTTATTCTTCTTCAAAGAAAAATTAGAAAAAAGAAATTGGGCAGGCATAGGTTTGGCCATAATTGGAATTATTTTAATAACAATAGTTTAAATGATGGAAAAGGATACATATAAAACAATAGTTTTACCTTCTGAAGAAACACTTTTTAAAGATCGAAATAGCAAGTTCTTCGGTTATGCTTTTCCTGTTCAGACAGAAGAAGAAATTAAGGAACGGTTAGAAGAGTTAAAGAAATTACACCACACGGCTCGCCATCATTGTTATGCGTGGCAAATAGGAACAGAAACTACTAGATTTAGAGCAAATGACGACGGAGAACCTAATAATTCTGCAGGTCAACCGATATTTGGACAAATACAAGCTTTTAATGTAACCAATATACTTATAGTTTCCGTGCGTTATTTTGGAGGAACTAAACTAGGAGTAGGAGGGTTAATAAATGCATATCGAACATCTGCACAATATGCTTTGGAAGCTTCTGAAATTATAGAAAAAACAATAAACATAGTCTATCAATTAACGTTTGGTTACGATATGATGAATAAAGTACAGCGCATTGTTAAAGAACGCAATTTAAAAATTGTGCTTCAAAAATTAGAGTTAGATTGTGAATATCACATTTCTGTTCGTAAGAATGAAGCTGCAGCTATATTTGAGATTTTCGAAAATCTATTTAAGGTTAAAATTAAAAAGATTCAATAATACAGTACTCTTTTTAACGCTATTAACCAACCAAAAATATTGCTTTTGAATAATCACAATAATTACTTTTGACATCGTTCTATTTCAGGATACAAACTTTTTGGTTAACTCACTAAAAACCCGTACATTTGCACTCCTTTTTACGAGTACAGATTTGAGAAAGGAATAAAAATCATTTTATTAAGTTTAATATCTCTTTGCGTTTTCTTCGTTAGAAATCTGGTTAACAATAAGATACAAAAATTATTTCAGACATGTCTGAAGAAACAAAAACAACAAGTCCAGAAGCAGCAGAAGCTACTCCAAAAGTAAGTGATGCTCAATTTTTAGCAACATTTAATTGGCATAAATACGAAGAAGGTATTGATGAAGTTGATGAGTCTAAATTAAAAGAATTTGAACAAGCACTAGAAGGTACTGTAGGTTTTGTAAACGAACGTGACGTTATCGATGGTGAAGTTGTTCGTATTACAGATCGTGATGCAATTATTGATATTAACTCTAAATCTGAAGGAGTTATTTCATTAAATGAATTCCGTTACAATCCGAATTTAGCTGTTGGAGACAAAGTAGAAGTATTAGTAGACAAAAGAGAAGACTCTTCAGGTCAATTAGTATTATCTCACAAGAAAGCGCGTGTAATCAAGGCTTGGGATAGAGTAAATAACGCACATGAAACTGGAGAAATCGTTAATGGTTTTGTAAAGTGTAGAACTAGAGGTGGTATGATTGTAGATATCTTTGGTATTGAAGCATTCTTACCAGGATCTCAAATTGATGTGAAGCCTATCCGTGATTACGACCAGTATGTTGAAAAAACTATGGAATTTAAAGTTGTTAAAATCAACCACGAATTTAAAAATGTAGTTGTTTCTCATAAAGCGTTAATCGAAGCTGATTTAGAAGAGCAAAAACGTGAAATCATTGGTCAATTAGAAAAAGGACAAGTATTAGAAGGTGTTGTTAAAAACATTACTTCTT
>JAHDDQ010000172.1 GCA_020629275.1 Tenacibaculum sp.
GTACGTCATGTAAAGATCAAAGATGAAGATTATTTTCAGTTTACTTATAGGTACGTAACTAATGATCAGACAAAAAATTTGAAACTTCAAGAAACTATAATTGAAATAGAAAATTTACTATTAGAGAAGTTTAGAACAGGAACTTTATTTACATTATCAAACGATGTGTTAATTTTTGTTTCCAAAAAGAAGAAAATATCTTATAAGACTTCTAATCCAAGTTTTAAGCATAAGCTTCCTGAGACACATGACAAACCAAAAGAAAAAAGAGTTGAACTGAGCGCTTATTTACAATATTTGCAGATTACTGATAAGAATAATCAATTGATTCCTAAAATGGCAGATAAATATCGCCAAATTAATAAGTATCTAGAAATTATTGAAGGTTTACTTGATTCACTTGATGCCAAGAAGAAACTTAATATCGTAGATATGGGATCCGGAAAAGGATATTTAACATTTGCTTTATATGATTATTTAGTAAATGTGAAAAAATATAGAGTATCGATTACAGGAATAGAATTACGAAGTAGTTTGGTAGATTACTGTAATGATATAGCTAAGAAATGTAATTTTGAGGATTTACATTTTGTAGCACAACCTATTCAAGAATACGATAATGACAGGATAGATATTTTAATCGCTTTACATGCTTGTGATACAGCTACAGATGATGCGATTTACAAGGGACTAGTGGCTAACTCAGAGTTAATTATTTGCGCGCCATGTTGCCATAAGCAAATTAGACAACAAGTTAAAGGTGTTACGCAGGAGAGCCCATTATTAAAATATGGTATTTTTAAAGAACGACAGTTTGAAATGGTGACAGATACCATAAGAGCTTTAATTTTAGAAAAGTATAATTACAATACTAAAGTATTTGAGTTTATAAGTAATGAACATACGCGTAAGAATGTAATGTTAATTGGTAGTAAATCCAATAAAAAGAAAGATAACAAAGCAATAGATGATAAAATTGCTGAATTAAAATCTTTATATCACATAGAGGAACATTACTTAGAAACACTATTGTAATTAAATAATTAGTTGTTAACAACGCTAAATTATAGTCATAATTTGTTTGTATAGAATGTTGCCATTTTTTTTATTATTATTTCTTATTTCTATTGTTCTTTTTAATGTGTATTCAAAAAAAGAAACTATCTCAAAATGGAAAGAACCTAACGTTTCTTTTCTAGAGAAATGGAGACTTATTTTAGTAGAAAAAGTAGCATTTTATAATGCTTTAAATAAAGAAGAGAAAGAATTATTTGAGTATAAAATACATGAATTCATTCTAAATTGTAAGATAACAGGTGTAAATACTTCAATAGATATAACTGATAAGCTATTAATTGGTTCAAGTGCCGTAATTCCCATTTTTAATTTCCCAAGATGGAAATATCCAAATATTTCAGAAGTAATTTTGTATCCCAAGATGTTTAACAGGAATTTTGAAATTACAGGAAATGATCGTCGTATTTTAGGAATGGTAGGCAATGGCTATTTAGAAGGAAAAATGATTTTATCGAAACCAGCACTTCATCTAGGTTTCGCAAACGAGTCAGATAAGAAGAATACAGCTATTCATGAGTTCATTCATTTAATAGACAAGTTAGATGGAAAAATAGATGGTATTCCTAAGGTGTTGTTAGAAAAGCAATATATAATTCCTTGGCTAGATTTAATGAATAAAAAAATGGAAGAAATATATAGTGAAAACTCAGATATTAATCCATATGGAGGGACTAATAATGCTGAATTTTTTTCAGTTGCCAGTGAATATTTCTTTGAAAGACCTAAATTACTAGCAAAAAAGCATCCTGATTTATATAAATTATTGGAGAAAATATTTAAACAAGATATGGATGACAAAAATCTACATATAAGACGTGTTGATATTTCAAGAAATGATCCTTGCCCTTGTAATAGTGGACTTAAATATAAAAAATGTTGTATTTGATAGAGGGCAAACACAGGAGATATAATTTTGATGTTCTTATAACAGCTTCTGAGTAACAATAGTTGAAATTTTATTCAATTTCAGTGTCCCAAAAACTTGATTCAATATGGATAATTGGTTTAAATCCTATAAAAGGAGCGGCACTTTTGGGAAACTCAATCTTTAAGAATCGTTTAATATCGTACCCTAAATTTGGAATTTTATTTGTTATGTGGGAAAATGTATCCACTGTTCTGAATTATCTTTCATCCTATTTTTTTGTTCCAACTAGTTCATTTAATTTATAATTTAAGAGGTGTTTACATTTACAAATCAATTTCTTTTAAAGCATTAATATTATTTCGTTCTAGAAAAGCATCAATAGTTTCAAAGTGTTCAATAACACGTTTCTCTTTGAATTCAAATACTTTTTCTGATAAACCTTGCAGAAAATCTCTATCATGGGAAACTAAAATCAGCGTACCATCATAGTTTAGTAATGCTTCTTTTATAACATCTTTTGATTTTAAATCTAGATGGTTAGTAGGCTCATCTAAGATTAGTAAGTTTACTGGTTCAAGTAAAAGTTTTACCATGGCAAGACGTGTTCTCTCTCCACCAGAAAGTACTTTTACTTTCTTTTCCAAATCGTCTCCACTAAACATAAAGCGACCTAAAATATTCTTTATTTGAGTTCGAACATCGCCTTCAGCAACCTCATCTACAGTTTGAAAAATGGTCAATTCAGGATCTAATAAAGAAGCTTGATTCTGCGCGAAATATCCAACCTTAGCATTATGACCTAAACCACATTCACCTTCAAAATCAATCTCTCCCATAATAGCTTTAATCATGGTAGATTTACCTTCACCGTTTCTACCAACAAATGAAACTTTTTCACCTCTAGCAATAGAAAAGCTAGCGTTTTTGAAAACTATTAAATCATCATAAGTTTTAGTTAGGTTGTCTACTTTTACAGGATAATCTCCAGATCTTGGAGAAGGAGGGAAGCGTAATTTTAGTGCCGATGTATCTACTTCGTCAATTTCTACAGGAACTAATTTTTCTAACATTCGTTCTCGAGATGCTACTTGATTCGTCTTAGAATACGTTCCTTTAAAACGTTCTATAAAAGCTTTAGTATCTGCTATGAATTTTTGTTGCTCTTCATAAGCTTTTATTTGATGTGCCCTACGTTCTTTACGTAGTTCTAAGTAATGAGAATAATTTGCTTTATAATCATGAATAGTTCCCATAGTAACTTCTATAGTACGATTCGTAATAGTATCGATAAATGCTTTATCGTGGGATATTACAACAACGGCTTTTGCTTTGTTAAGTAAAAAGTTTTCTAGCCAAATTACAGATTCAATATCCACGTGATTAGTTGGCTCATCTAACAATATTAAATCAGGTTTTTGTAATAAGATTTTAGCCAGTTCAATACGCATTCTCCAGCCGCCACTAAACTCAGAGGTTAATCTGTTAAAGTCATCTTGTTTAAAACCTAAACCTTTAAGAGCTTTCTCAACTTCAGCTTCATAATTTATTTCTTCTAAGGCGTAATACTTTTCACCTAAATCTGATACTCGCTCGATGATTTTCATATAAGTGTCCGACTCATAATCAGTTCTAGTTTCTAACTGTTTATTCAAGTCATCCATCTCAGCTTTCATATCAAAAATTGCTTTAAAGGCTTTTGAAGCTTCTTCTTTAACCGTGCAATTGTCTTCCATTAATAAATGCTGAGGTAAATAGGCTATTACAGTATCTTTTGGACAGCGTACAGCTCCTTTGGTAGGATTTGATACACCAGCAATAATTTTCATCATGGTAGACTTTCCAGCTCCATTTTTTCCCATTAAAGCTATTTTATCATTTTCATTAATAACAAATGAAACATCGCTAAACAAAGTATTACCACTAAATTCTACTGCTAACTGATCTACTGTAATCATATTTATTTACATTTAAAGGCGCGAAAATACTAATTTTGTAAATGTATTGTTGTAAGGAATGGTATCTATTTGTGCTATTGTATAAGCAATAATAAAAAATGAAATTTTTATTTATCCTTAAAGATAAAAGTCGATAGTTTTTCGATTACAATGCGTACTAATTTCTATACTATTTTTCATACTATAGTATTTTAATATAAGCGTAATCTATGAGTGTACTATGGTTCTTTATTACTATTTTTAGTATATGAAAAATAATTATGACCAACTTAACATAGAATATGCGGTAACTAATAAGGTTTCTAGTCGAACAAAATATACGGCTATATTTTTAATTCTAATTTTTGCATTTATTCCCTTAGCTAAACTAAATGATGTATTAGATTATAACTATGCTACTTCAAACAAAGTATATACCTGTTTTATTGATTGGCCTAACGAACCTTTACAATTTAAATCATTTGATGGTTTTAAGTAACGGTAAATAATTTTCAAAATAAAATAGGGAAAAAAGAAAAATATCTCGTAAGTTTGCAATGTTAAAAATTACACACAATAAAAAATGACATTTATTCAATTACATCATCATCATTTTCATATTTGCACTCAGGCGAATTGATAATGATATGTAAGTAATTTAAACATAAAAATTAAAAATCCGTTTGAGTAAATCAAACGGATTTTTTAATGCCTTATATTAAAAGTTTATCCGAAGATTTACTCAAACTAGAACACAACTAAAAACATGAGTAAACTAAGATTAGCAGTTCAAAAATCAGGAAGATTAAATGAAGATTCACTAAAGCTATTAAAAGCGATTGGTATTTCAATAGACAATGGTAAAGATCAGTTAAAAGCTTCCGCAAGAAATTTTCCTCTAGAAGTTTTCTTTTTACGTAATGGAGATATTCCGCAATACTTAAGAGATGGAATTATTGATGTAGCAATTATAGGAGAAAACCTTATCATAGAGAAAGGAAATAATATTGATATAGTAGAAAAATTAGGATTCTCTAAATGTAAAGTTTCTATTGCTGTACCAAAAACATCCAAAGCTACTTCATTAAAAGACTTAGAAGGAAAACGAATTGCTACTTCATATCCAAATACAGTTCAGAAGTTCTTAAAAGAGGCAGGAGTTACTGCTAACTTGCATATTATCAACGGTTCTGTGGAGATTGCTCCTAATATTGGTTTAGCTGATGGAATTTGCGATATAGTCTCTAGCGGAAGTACCCTGTTTAAAAATAATTTGAAAGAAATCGAAGTTTTATTGAAATCTGAAGCGGTATTAGTTAAATCTCCTAAGATTTCTCTAGAAAATAAAGAAATATTAGACAAAATTCAATTCAGATTACAATCTGTTTTATCAGGAAGAGAAAATAAATACGTTTTATTAAATGCACCTAATGATAAAGTAGACGATATCATCTCAATATTACCAGGGATAAAAAGCCCAACAATTCTTCCTCTAGCAAAATCAGGATGGAGTTCTGTTCACTCTGTAATAAATAAAAATGATTTTTGGGATATTATAGATGAGTTAAGAGCTGTAGGAGCAGAAGGAATTTTAGTTTGTCCAATCGAAAACATGATCCAATAATGAAGGTATTTAATAATCCAGACAGAAAGCAATGGAGTACATTAAGTAAACGTGCTCAAATCGATAAAAACAGACTTAACGAAGCTGTTACTACTATATTAGAAGATGTTAAGCGTAATAAAGATAAAGCGTTATTTAAATATGCTAAAATGTTTGATGATGTTGCTCTAGAATCTTTAGAAGTAACTACAAACGAAATAAAAGAAGCAATTTCTGAAGTTTCGGAAGACTTAAAGCAAGCTATTACAGTAGCAAAAAATAATATTGAAACTTTTCACGTAGCTCAAAAAGAGAAAGAGCAAATTATAGAAACTTCAAAAGGAGTCCAATGTTGGCGAAAAAGCGTAGGAATCGAAAAAGTTGGACTATATATTCCAGGAGGAACTGCCCCTTTATTCTCTACAATACTAATGCTTGCTGTACCAGCTAAGTTAGCAGGATGTAAAGAAATTATTTTATGTACACCTCCTAATAAAGAAGGTAAAATAAATCCAGCGATACTATATACAGCGAATTTGGTTGGAGTAACAAAAATATATAAAGCAGGAGGAGCTCAGGCCATAGGAGCAATGACTTTTGGTACCGAAACTATTCCGCAGGTTTATAAGATTTTCGGACCAGGAAATCAATTTGTTACCAAAGCAAAAGAATTAGCTCAACAACAAGGTGTTGCAATAGATATGCCAGCAGGACCGAGTGAAGTACTGGTAATTGCTGATAAAACGTCTAATCCTAGTTTTGTTGCGGCCGACTTATTATCTCAAGCGGAACATGGAGCAGACAGTCAGGTAATCGTTTTATCTGATAATCAAAATATAATTGATAAAGTGCTTCTGGAAGTAGCAGATCAATTAGAAGATCTACCTAGAAAAGATATTGCAAAAAAGGCATTAGAAAATAGTAGAGCTATACTATTAGAAGATATCAAAGAGTGTATTGATTTTAGTAATGAATATGCACCTGAACATTTAATTATAGCTTCTGATATTGCAGAAGAATATGGGACACAGATAACAAATGCAGGTTCAGTATTTTTAGGGAATTATAGTTGTGAAAGCGCGGGTGATTATGCATCGGGTACCAATCATACATTACCTACTTATGGTTATGCGAAGAATTACAGTGGTGTTTCACTTGATAGTTTTGTGAAAAAGATAACGTTTCAAAAATTAACAAAAGAAGGAATAAGTACGATAGGAAACGCAATAGAAGTAATGGCAGAAGCTGAAGGTTTATTTGCTCATAAAAATGCAGTTTCAATTCGATTAGCATCTTTAAAATAAAACACAAATGATAGGGTAAAACCTATTAATTTTATAACGTATAAATTATCAAACAACATGTTTAATCTAAAGAATATTGTACGAAAAAATATTTGGAATTTATCACCTTACTCTTCAGCAAGAGATGAGTTTAAAGGAGCAGCAGATATTTTCTTAGACGCAAATGAGAATCCATATGGTACACTAAATAGGTATCCAGATCCTCAACAGTCAAAGGTTAAAGAACAGTTAGCTAAGCTAAAAAAAGTAGAAAAAAATCAAATTTTTATAGGAAATGGAAGTGATGAAGTTATAGACTTAGCGTTCAGAATATTCTGTGAACCTGGTAAAGATAAAGCCTTAACATTTTCACCAACATATGGGATGTATGATGTATCTGCAGAAATCAACAATGTTGAGTTAATAAAGCAACCACTAATTAACGATTTTCAAATAAATATGAATCAATTACAGCCATATCTTGATATGGAAGATGTAAAGATAATTTTTATTTGTTCACCCAATAATCCTACAGGGAATGCCCTAAATACAGAAGACATAGAGTATATTTTAGAAAACTTTGAAGGTATAGTTATTATAGATGAAGCCTACATTGATTTTAGTAAAAAAGAGTCGTTTGTAAGTAAAATAAGTACGTATAAAAACTTAATAGTAAGTCAGACATTTAGCAAAGCATGGGGTTTGGCAGGAGTTAGAGTTGGAGCTGCTTATGCAGACGAGTCTATATTAAAACTATATAATAGTGTTAAACCTCCATACAATGTTAGTACACCTAATCAAGAAGCTGTTTTAGAGGCCTTATCTAATTATAAAATTGTAAGGGATAAAATTCAGTTGATTTTACAAGAAAGAAATATTTTAAAGCAACAATTAGCATCACTAAAAACGGTAAACAAAATTTATCCTTCTGATGCTAATTTTTTATTAGTTAATGTAGACGATGCAAACGCTGTGTATCAATACTTAATAAAGAAAAACGTAATTATTAGAAACAGAACAAAATTAGTTAATAACTGTGTACGCATAACTGTTGGTACACCAGAAGAAAACCAAGAACTTATCAACGTACTAAAAAAATTATAATGAAGAAAGTATTATTTATAGATAGAG
>JAHDDQ010000173.1 GCA_020629275.1 Tenacibaculum sp.
CCTGCAACCTCTTGAGCCGTAATCAAGTGCACTATTCAGTTATGCTACGAGGCCATTTTTGAGGATGCAAATATATTATTATTTTTCAAATTGAAAAAATAATTACGAAATTTCTTCCTTAAATTTTTTAATTACAGGTTCAGCCTTATTATAGTCTGAAGCAAGTACATGCAATTCAGACGAATCACCAAATGTACCAAACCCAGCTAATCTACCTGATTCCCTTTCATCTTTAATAATAGATGAAATACCAGCTTCATCTAATAAAAAAGCTAATCTATTTACTAAAATAGAAGTTCCTGTGTATATTTTTTTATGTTCAGTCATGTTTAATTGTTTTAATTAATCTAATGATTTCATAGTAACAAAAGCTTTCCAGCCTAATATTGCTAATTGAAATTTTGATGCTTTAGCAATGTCTAATTGTTTTCTAGTAAATGATGGCAAGATAGCTTTATTAACCTTAGCTAGCAGTTTAAATACTTGTTGTTTCATTATGATTCGATAGTTACTCAAATATAACGAAAAAGATACAAAGGCGATACATAGCATATAATCGCCTTTGTCTTTTTTACTTTTTCTTTTCTATCATTTTCTTTGCCAGTTCAGCTCCGATTAATGATTGCAGCAAATTCCCACTGTTATTTCCGTTTTTTCCTCCTTCAATATATGTTGTAGGAAGTTTTAAATCTTTTAATTCTTTAGCAACTCCCACTGCAGTTTTATACTCCCATTCTGCTTTTTCCTGTGGAGTAAGCCCTGCGTTAACTAACTTCTGGTTTTCATAGGCTTGGGCTTCAGCAGCTAGTTTTTTACTTTTTGCTTTGTATTGTTCGACTTCATATTGTTTTTTTTCTTTGGTTAAATGAAATTCAGCAACTTTAGCCTCGGTTTCAGCAGCTATAGTTTGTTGAATTTGAGCTCTCTCTAATCGAGCACGTTCTTTCGCTTTTTCAGCCTCTCCTTTTGCTTTTTCTTTTTGAGCTCTATAGAACTCTCTTTCAGCTTGTTGTTTTTCAAGTTGGGTTTGCGCTACTTCTTCTTTTTGAAGCTGTAATCGTTTGTCAAAGGTTACTTCCCAATCTATTTCTGTAACAACAGCTTGTACAACAGTTAAGCCATACGATTTCAGGGAATTTCCTTTTACCCTTACAGGGTCCCCATTTTCAATCTTTATTCTGAAACGTTTTTGACGAGATTCTTTGTTTGGGATGGTTCGAACAACAGTACTATCACCAATAATTTCAGGACGTTGATTATCGCTAAACTCTTCTAAAACATACATGCCATTCTCTAATTGATCTTGAAAATAACGGTCAAAATCTGCAGCCTGTCCCGATATGTAATCCTGAGCAGCCATCAATTTACATGTGTTTTTAATTGACTGATCTATATTCGGTATAATTCTAGACCTAATTAAGTTCTTTTCCGTTTTATTTCTATCAGCAACAGATAGAAACTGACTTTCATCCGAAATGTCAATACTGATAACAATTGAGGTAGCAATTTTCCCTTTAACAGCATCGTTAAACTCCCATTGGCGGGCTTTGTCAACGTATGCATATTTGCTCTGATCTCCTAAGTCTCCTTCTATATTAGGAATTACATATTTTACTGGAATTTCAAACTGAATTGGTATTAAACGCCCCCACATTTTTGTCTTTATTCCTTGCTGGAATACAGCTTTTTGCCCACCCCACGGATATTGAACAGCGTAGGCAGTTCCTGGTTCTGCATAAAAGAATATTCCAGAAAAAACACTTAATATTATTCCAAATAGAACAAGTAGTAAGCTTTTTTTTGAAGTGTGCCATTTTAGTAAACGATGATCACTAAATAGAGACCTACCAATGTAGGTGGCAATTCCGAGAATGATTAATAATACTCCTATAAATGTTAGCATATAATTTAATGTTTAAGTTAGTAATTGATTAAAAAATTTGAGTCACAAATTTTAAAATAGTAATAGTTAGTTCGATTAATACTAAGATCATTTTTGTTGTTTTAATAGTTAGTAAATAGTTCAATTTCGAAATTGTTTTTTCAATATAGAAGGAACGGAGCGCGACTACCAAATTTTTATAATTATATTAATTAATTTGACTTTAAATATGAATCTTAAAAAGTTAAATATGTTAGTATGTGAAACTAAAATTGCTTAATTTTTGTTTAAAATTAAAATAACAAAAGCTATTTTTTGTTTGTATTTGTAATATAATAAAGGTGTTTTTTGAGAGGTTAAAGAAAAGTAAAGGAAAAGTGAGATAAAAATTGTTCTTTTTTTGATCTTTCGTTATTTGGAAATAGAAAATATACAGAATTTTTAGTATTGAAATATGGAGTTAATCTTTAAGTTTCACAGATGAAATATTAACTAGTATCTTCGCAAAAAAAATTATAGAATGAGTATACTGTTTATTATTCTGGGGTTACTTTTATTAGTATTTGGTGGAGACTGGTTATTGAAGGCTGCTATTGGTTTATCATTGAAATTGAATATACCTAAAGTGGTTATAGGTATGACAGTAGTTTCTTTTGCTACATCAGCACCAGAATTAATAGTTAGTGTTAAGTCAGCTTTAAATGGAGCAACAGGCTTGGCTATAGGTAATGTAATAGGATCTAATATTGCGAATATTGGATTAGTTTTAGGAATTACGACAATTTTATCTAGTATAAGTGTAGAGAAGAGTTTTTACAAGACAGATTGGCCAGTTATGATGATTGCTTCTGTATTACTATACTTTTTTATCGTGGACGACCTTATAATTCAAACTTATGAAGGGGTTATACTATTAACAGTACTAATTGTATTTTTAGTTTATCTTCTACGTTTTCAAAAGCAAACTGTTGCTGAAGAAGTTTCAGAAAATGATGACGTTTCTACATATAAAGTGATTTTCTTTTTAGTCATTGGAGGTTTAGGCCTGTGGGGAGGATCTGAATTATTAATAAATGGAGCTACCACGCTAGCAAAAGATGTTGGTGTTAGCGACGCAGTTATTGGAGTAACTGTTGTTTCTGTAGGGACGAGTATTCCTGAACTAGCAGCGTCAATAATAGCGGTTCTAAAAAAAGAAAAAGCTATATCGTTAGGGAACTTAATAGGATCTAATATTTTCAATATATTGGCAGTACTTGGGATCACGGCGATTATTACACCAGTAGAAGTAAAGTCTGATGCAATGAGTTTAATTGATAATGATATTTATTGGATGTTAGGAATTTCACTAGTTGTATTACCTCTTGTATTTATTCCTAAAAGAATGCAATTGGGTAAGAGAGATGGAGTAACCTTATTGCTAGCTTACATTACTTTCGTTTACCTTACGATAATGTAAACAGTGCATCGTAATAGTTTAAAAAGTAATTTTTTATAAGATATTTTTATACCGTTAGCATTTATAATTATTTTTAACCTATTAATGCTTACAATACAGAAATTAAAATTAACAACAGAAGATTTCATTAATCTAAACAGCATATTTTTACAATAAAAAAAGACCTGTATTAATACAGGTCTTTTTTGTTTCTATACAATAAAAGTAATTTATATAGTTGCGCTTTTCACGGTTTCCACAATTCTACCAGCTACTTTGTAAGGGTCGGCATTTGAAGCAGGACGGCGATCTTCTAACCATCCTTTCCATCCTTGCTCAACTGTAATAATAGGGATACGAATTGAAGCTCCTCTATCAGAAATACCATAACTGAAATCATCTATAGAAGCTGTTTCATGTAAACCTGTTAAACGTTGATCATTATATTCACCATATACAGCAATGTGTTCTTTTGTAACTGGTCTAAAAGCTTCACATACTTTTTCGTAAGTTTCTTGACTAGCACAAGTTCTTAATAAAGTATTAGAGAAGTTAGCATGCATACCAGAACCATTCCAATCTCCCTTAACTGGTTTTGGATGATATTCTATATAGTATCCAAATTTCTCTGATAGTCTATCTAATAAATAACGTGCAACCCATATTTCATCACCTGCTTTTTTTGCTCCTTTTGCGAACAATTGAAATTCCCATTGACCAGAAGCTACTTCTTGATTAATGCCTTCAAAAGTTAATCCAGCTTCAATACATAAGTCAGCATGTTCTTCAACGAAATCTCTTCCGTGGGTATTTCTACCACCTACAGAACAATAATACATTCCTTGAGGTCCTGGATATCCACCAATAGGAAACCCTAAAGGTAATTGAGTATGTGTATCCATGATAAAATACTCTTGTTCAAATCCAAACCAAAAGTCATTATCATTATCATCAATTCTTGCTCTAGCATTTGATACGTGAGGAGAACCATCTGCATTCAAAACTTCTGTCATCACTAAGAATCCATTTTCTCTAGCTGGATCAGGATAAATGGCAACAGGTTTAAGTAAACAGTCAGAATCTCCTCCCTCTGCTTGTCTAGTAGAAGATCCATCAAAAGACCATACAGGACAGTCTTCTAGTTTTCCGTTAAAATCTTCAACAACCTTGGTTTTACTTCTCATGTTCTGAGTTGGGTAGTAACCATCTAGCCAAATGTACTCTAATTTAGATCTAGTCATGATTTAAATTTTAAATATCGTTATTAGTTTAATACTACAAAAATGATTATTTTTTGAAGACCCCCCAAATTTTTAAGGTTATTTTTTGAAAAAGTTATTTATAAATGATTTTAACCCTATTTTTTAGAGGGTATGTTGTGTAATAATTTTATTTTTGAAAAATAAAATTAGAATATATGTCTGTTATACGATTTAATGCATTAAAAGAGGCTTTAAATAGAACTCCTTTACATATTGAAGAAACAAAAAGACGTTCAGAGTTATTTGCTAATAATGTATTCAATGAAGAAGCGATGTTATTATATATGACTAAGGAGGCTTATCAAAGTGTAAAAGATGCTATAGATTTCGGGACCAAAATTAACCGTAAAATAGCGGATCAAATTGCGGTAAGTATGAAAGATTGGGCATTGTCTAAAGGAGCAACACATTATACGCATTGGTTTCAACCCTTAACAGGAGCTACTGCTGAAAAGCATGATGCTTTTTTTGAAACTATTGATGGTGGTAGAGCCATGGAAAGATTTGATGGTGGACAATTAGTTCAGCAAGAGCCTGATGCATCGTCTTTTCCTAACGGAGGGATTCGGAATACTTTCGAAGCTAGAGGATACACTGCTTGGGATCCTACTTCTCCTGCTTTTATTTATGGAACAACATTATGTATTCCTACAGTTTTTGTTGCCTACACAGGAGAAGCATTAGATAATAAAACACCCTTGTTAAGAGCGCTTCAGGCGGTAGATGAAACTGCTACTGCAATATGTAAATATTTTGATAAAAATGTAACGAAAGTTAATGCCACTTTAGGTTGGGAACAGGAATATTTTTTAATAGATAAAGCGTTGGCGGCCTCTCGTCCAGATTTAATGATGACTGGCAGAACATTACTTGGTCATTCATCAGCTAAAGGACAACAGTTAGAAGATCATTATTTTGGATCAATTCCTGATAGGGTTATGAGTTTTATGAGGGATTTAGAACAGGAATGCATGCTGCTGGGAGTTCCTGTAAAAACTAGGCATAATGAAGTAGCCCCAAATCAATTTGAGCTTGCACCAATTTTTGAAGAGGCGAATTTAGCTGTAGATCATAATTCGTTACTTATGGATGTTATGGAGAAAGTTTCTAAACGTCATCATTTTAAAGTATTATTTCATGAAAAGCCATTCGAAGGCATAAATGGTTCGGGAAAACATAACAATTGGAGTTTATCAACTAATACTGGAGTTAACTTATTAAGTCCAGGAAAAACACCGATGAAAAATCTTCAGTTTTTAACATTCTTTGTAAATACTATTAAAGCAGTACATGATTATGAAGAATTAATTAGAGCATCAGTAGCAAGTGCAAGTAACGATTACAGGTTAGGAGCTAACGAAGCACCTCCAGCAATTTTATCGGTATTTATAGGAACACAATTATCTGCTGTACTTGATGAGTTAGAGAATGTTACAAAAGGGAAATTATCACCAGAAGAGAAAACAGACTTAAAATTAAATATAGTAGGTAAAATACCAGAAATTTTACTAGATAATACAGACAGAAATAGAACTTCGCCATTTGCTTTCACAGGTAATAAATTTGAGTTAAGAGCTGTCGGAGCTTGGTCTAATTGTGCTGGTCCAATGACGGTATTAAATACAATAATAGCTAAACAATTAAAAGAATTCAAAGTTGAGGTTGATGCTTTAATTGAAGATAAAAAGCTTAAAAAAGATGAAGCGGTATTTAATGTTTTGAGAGAATATATCAAAAGTTCAAAAAAGATTAGATTTGAAGGAGATGGTTACGGAGATGAGTGGGAGAAAGAAGCAAAGAAAAGAGGTTTAAGTAATAATAAAACTACTCCTGCAGCTCTAAAAACTAAAATTTCAAAAAAAGCAATAGACTTATTTGAAGAAATGAATGTAATGAGTAAAATTGAGGTAGTAGCGCGTCATGAAATTGAATTGGAAGCATATTCAAAACGAATACAGATTGAGAGTCGTGTTTTGGCTGATGTAGCAAGAAATCATGTAATACCTACAGCGATCCAGTATCAAAACACACTAATAAAAAATGTCAAAGGATTAAAGGAAATTTTTGATCAAGATTTTGAACAATTCGCTAAGGAACAAATTCATTTAATCAAAAAGATATCTAATCATATAGCTGAAATTTATTCAAAAATTGAAGAGATGACGTTACAACGAAAAGAAGCTAATAAATTTAAAGGTCAACAAAATGCTGAAATGTACTGTGATAAGGTAAAGCCATATTTTGAAGAAATAAGATACCATGCGGATAAGTTAGAACTACTGATAGATGATAACCTGTGGCCACTTACAAAATATAGGGAATTATTATTCAATATATAGTAGTGAATTGAAGACCATGTTTTATGACTTTATCATAATGTTTAAATAGTATTTGAGAACAACTATTAATTCATCAAAGACATTTATTTGTGTGAGATTAGTGTTTTTTGAATATATATGAAACTAAATTAAACTAAGTTTTTAAAGCAGATTAAAAAGTAGAACTCTCTAGAGAATTTTATGGTGATTTTTATAAAAGAGAAAGCGTAAAAAAAATCAATTACTTTGATTGTTTATTGTTTTTAAAGTAATTTCGCAGTCAACAACAACACAACATATGAGTAACGAAGTATCTAAGCGTTATGCGCAACGAGGAGTTTCAGCTTCAAAAGAAGACGTACACAATGCGATTAAAAATATAGACAAAGGTCTTTTTCCGAATGCGTTTTGTAAGATTGTTCCTGATTATTTAACAAACGATGAAGAATATTGCTTGATAATGCACGCCGACGGTGCAGGAACTAAGTCGTCTTTGGCTTATATGTATTGGAAAGAAACAGGAGACGTTTCTGTATGGAAAGGTATTGCACAAGATGCTCTTATTATGAATATCGATGATCTATTATGTGTAGGAGCTACAGATAACATTATGTTATCATCTACAATAGGACGTAATAAGAATTTAATTCCTGGAGAAGTTATTTCTGCAATTATCAATGGAACTGAAGAGTTAATTAACGAATTGAAAAATTTTGGTGTAACCATTCATTCAACAGGAGGAGAAACTGCTGATGTTGGAGATTTAGTTAGAACAATAATAGTAGACTCTACTGTTACTGCTCGTATGAAAAGAGATGATGTTATTGATAATGCAAATATAAAAGA
>JAHDDQ010000018.1 GCA_020629275.1 Tenacibaculum sp.
TACTTCCGACAGGTAGTGATAATCAAAATTTAGGCATCAATAATGATAGTTTATTAATAGGAGGAGGAAGCGGCATCTCACTAGATACCTTATTAAGTCAAGCGTATGCAGCAGATAGAACAGATAGTTTAGCCTTAGCAGGATTAATCAATGCTCATATTGGTTTAGATAATGATACAAGTTCAAGCAACGAACTAATCGATAGCTTGTTTTTAGACAATGGTTACTTAGTAGTAAGCGAATCAGGTTTATTAGTAGATAGTGTTTTACTTCCGACAGGTAGTGATAATCAAAATTTAAGCATCAATAATGATAGTTTATTGATCGGAGGAGGAAGTGGCATCTCCTTAGATACTCTATTGAGTCAAGCTTATGCAGCAGATAGAACAGATAGTTTAGCCTTAGCAAACTCAATCCAATCTCTAGACAGCATAATTAACGCTTTTAGTGATTCTGTAATAACTGATAGCCTGGTGGTAAACGAAGCAGCTTTAATAAATGGAAACTTACAAGTAGATACAGTTTTTGCTATTGAAGTAGTAACAACTTGCCCTTCAGGTATGTTTGATGCTGGTGATTACTGTGTTGATAGTAATCTAGTAGTAGGACCAAGTAGTCAATATTGGGGAGCGAGTAATAATTGTAGGGATAACTCTAAACGACTGTGTGATGTTTCAGAGCTTATATATGTATGTAGTATAAGCGGTGGAACAAGTCTAGAAATACCTTCGACAAGTAATTATGAGTGGTCGGCAAACCTTGCCGGAAATAGTGCCTATGCAGTTAAGAAAAATATCAGTGATTGCTTAGCTCCATCTACAGCAAATAGAAATTTTGGTAACACTTTAGATTACCGCTGCTGTAAAACCAAATAAGGCAGCTTGTTACCAAATAACGTAGCCAAATAACAGGGCGAAAAATAGAATTATACCAATAAGAATACCTGTTGGTGCCTTTTCGTAATATTGATTTAAATACTTTGCATCTTTTTTAAAAGAAAAGAATATTAGAATTATAAAAGTGATTGCAAAAAAAGCAGAAAAAATAATTCTTCCCGTAGTTAAAAAAGCAATAAGCATAGTATTTAATTTATATGTATAACACGAAACAAATTTAGCTTATTTTAGTTGCTAAAACACAACGATGTTTTCAAAAGAATTTAAGGGTTTCATTAAAATAAATAATCTGTTTTCTGCTACCGATAAGGTTTTATTGGCAGTTAGTGGTGGAGCTGATTCTATGACGCTTCTACATCTATTTTTAAGATATTATCAAAATAATTTAACATCAGTATTACATTGTAATTTTAGTTTACGAGGGAGCGAATCTGATTCAGAGGAGGCGTTTCTGGCTGATTTTTGTAAAAAAAATAATATTCAATTTTATGTAAAGCATTTTAGTACACAATCATTTGCTTCTAAGAATGGTGTTTCTACTCAAATGGCTGCTCGCGATCTTCGTTATACCTGGTTTGAAGAGATGCGATTAAAACTTAATGCTAATTATATAGCTGTTGGAACACATAAAAATGATGAAGCTGAAACGCTGTTTATTAATTTAATTAGAGGTACAGGTATTAAAGGTCTAAAAAGTATCTTGCCAAAACGTAATTCAATTATTCGACCTTTGCTATTTGCTCTCAGATCAGATATTGAAAGGTATGCTACCGAGACTAAAATTGAGTATAAACAAGATTCATCTAACAATGATAATAAGTATTGGAGAAATAAAATTAGAAATGAGATAATACCAAAACTAGAAGAGATTCGTGAGGATGCAGTTTCTAAAATATCAGACTCCATGCAAAGAATTAATCAAGTGAATAATTTGTATTCTGATATCCTTTTAGATATAAAAAACAAGTATATAAATGCTTCAGGTAATATTGTAAGGATTGATTTAGATCTTTTTAAAGAAAAGCATGCTCATTTATATTTACATGATATTTTATCCGATTATAGCTTTAATTCCTCCCAAATAAAACAAATTATAGGTTCAGTTAATACTGTTGGAGCTCATTTTAAGTCGAGCTCATATGAGTTGGTAGTAGAGCGCTCTTTTTTAGAGGTAAGCGCTTTTACCAATGAATGTGATGAAAAGAGTTTGTTTCTGAATGAGGGAATTACAGAGCTAGTGATTTCGCCACATTTTACTCTAAAACAATCGGTAATTAATATAAGCTCATTTAGTAAGGAGTTACATAGTCCGAATAGAGCAATTTTAGATAAATCTAAATTGCACTATCCATTAAAAATAAGAAAATGGCAAGCTGGCGATCGTTTTGTTCCATTCGGAATGAAAGGGTACAGGAAAGTGAGTGATTTTTTAAACGGGTTGAAGCTAACAACACGTGAAAAAAAAGATGTTTATGTTATTTTATCAGAAAAAGAAATAGTTTGGGTTGTTGGTTTTAGAATAAGTAACAGCTTTAAAGTTGTAGACAATTCAAATGAGATAGTTAAATTATCAATTTAAATTATTTTAACAGAATTTTATTCTGATTGTTGAAACATTTTGGCCTAGTTCACGTTGTATATGTAGTAATTAAAGGTTAAAAAATATGACAGGAGCGGCTACATTAATAGAGAAAGAAAGTATAGGATTGCTTAGTTTTCCTAATTCTGAAATTTTAGAAGATAAACAAGATCAATTATCTCGTCAATTACAGTTAATTAGAGCAATGCAATTAGGCAATAATCATAAACGAAAAGTGAAAATTTTCTTTAAGGATAGCCAAGGCACTAAAATGGTTGAGACAACCATATGGTTAGTTAGCGAAGATAATATAGCACTAAAAACGGGTACTATAATTCCAATTAAAAGAATTAGCAAAATAGAGTTGTATTGATTTTATCTGAGTTTTTGGTCAAAGCTTACGAATAGTGGCTCGCATTTACCGCTAGTTATTTCACTTACAGAACCAGTGTAAATAACTCCTTCCTTTACTTTATTACGCTTTAAAAATGCGCTGTCAATTTCTATACTTTTAAGATCCTCTAAAAATTGAAAGTCTTTATATAGTTTTGTTTTATTAAACTTTAATTTAACGTGAAATAATTCTTTTTCACCTTTTTTGTATGGCAATATGTCAATCACTTCAGCCTGTACAGTTGTGGTTTTGTAATCACATGACTCATTCGAATTGCTACATGAATAAATAGTGAGAATAAATAAAATTAAAAAAGTATAATATCTCATAATTCAATAGTTAAATTCCTGAATTTTTTTCTTTAAACATTTGTATTAAATCTTCTTCTGATTTGTTTAAGTTTTGAATAGAAAACTTAGCGTCATCAACAAAATCATGATTAGGGAATTTCTTTATAAATTCATTATATACATCTGCTGCTTTCCCCTTTAATTTTAAATGTTCGTCATACACAAATGCTACCATAAACAGGCTAGTTGCATTTTTTTCATAGTTAGGAAATTCTTTGTACACTTTATCAAAAAGGCTAATAGCATTGTCAAATCTTTTAACACCAACCGATAAGTCGGCAGCATTAAATAAATATTGAGCACTCATTGAGTCTCTTGGGTATGTTTGCGCGTATTCTGTGTATAATGAAATAAGCTCATTGCCTTTATTTATGTCAAATTTTTGAAGATTCTGACTAATCTCTTTTTCTTTTAAAGCTATACTTTCACGAAATAATTCAATTTTATCAGTCTCTTCTTTTTTAGGGTTTGAGCATGAAAATACGGAAATACTGATAATGATAAATAATAATTTTTTCATCGTAATGGGAATTTCATTTTATAGTTAATATTAATATTTCCTCTTGAAACAGCACTCAGCTTTTTCTTAATAAATCTTTTTTTCAACGGGCTTAAATAATCGGTAAATAAAACACCTTCAATATGGTCGTACTCGTGTTGAATTATTCTCGCAATTATTCCGTCAAACTCTTCAATATGCTCTTTAAAGTTTTCATCTAAATACTTAAGTTTTATGGTTTCTGGTCGGTATACCTGTTCTTTAATTGTTGGTATACTTAAACATCCTTCCTCAAAAGCCCACTCATCTCCTTCAGAATACTCTAGTATTTCAGGATTAATAAATGTTTTTCTAAAATCTTTTTCGATTGCATAATCTTCATCATCTTTAAAGCTGGTAGCATCCACCAAAAATAAACGAATACCTAGGCCAACTTGTGGTGCAGCTAAACCAACACCTTTGGCTGCATCCATGGTTTCATACATGTTACTTATAAGATCTTTTAAATTTGGATAATCTTTATCAATATTAACAGCTTCTTTTGTTAGAACTGATGTTCCGTATGCAACAATTGGTAGTATCATACCTAAAATTACTTAAAATTTAGAATTTTGTTCAAGGTATGACTGTAAAATTATTGTTGCACTTATTTTATCAATAAGACTTTTATCTTGTCTTTTCTTTTTTTTTAGTCCGCTTATTGCAATAGTATTACTCGCTATTTTTGAAGTAAAACGTTCGTCAATTCGCTTAACTGGTAATTTAGGGTAAATGGTATTAAGCTTTGTAATTACTTTTTCAATATTTTTTACAATGTCGTTATTTGTGCCTTTTAACGTTAATGGAATGCCAATAACTATGGTCTCTATTGTTTCGGTTTGAGTGTATTTTTCAATAAACTCAAATAATTGATTATTGGGTATAGTTTCTAGTGGTGAAGCAATAATTTTAAGCTTGTCTGTTACTGCTAATCCTATCCTTTTTAAACCATAATCAATAGCTAATATTCTAGACATTATTCACCGGCATTAATGACCAAGCTTCTGGCTTAGCAGAAAACATTGGTTTAACATTACTCCATGTGCCTCTAAAAAAGTCTGAATTGCGATAATTGTTTAGATCATCCTCGCTATTCCATTTACTATGTGTGAAAATTACATTGTCGTTTTTAGAATTTTTAAATAGCTTAACGCTTTCACATCCTTCAAAATTTAAAATTGTTTTTTGGGAGGAGTAAAAAGTTTGAATAAACGCCTCAATATTTTCTTTTTGTAAGGTAAGTTTTACTATTCTAATTATCATTTGTGAAAAGATACGGTTACTATATCATTAATGTTTAACCCGAGTAATTCGCTTGCATTTCCTATATTAATTGCAATTTCTAGGAAGTCGCTTGATCCAAATAAAGCAAGTCTTTCACTGGTGGGAACGTCATTATACCTTGAGCTAATTTCGTGAATATCATAACCAGGCACGCGAAACGAAATGGTAAAAGGTCTTCCTCTCCTAACTTCCTTGAATAATAATTCTGTAATGTTTGTTACGGCATTCCCAAAATTATCAATGTAAATAACTGTTCCTCTAATAGATGTTTCGTTTGTTACGGCTCTAAATATTGACCTTTCGTTAATTGAGCTAACATTTTTTCCTAATACTTCAAGCGTGCCTCCTCTTGCAATATGGCATGCGGCTTTCACAAACACATCTCTGGTTGGTCTTACAAAATCATCTTCTAAAGCAGAAGAGATGTTTAGTTCTATTATTTTTTCAGGAGTTTCATCAAATAACAATGAAAATACCCCGTTATCTGCTCCTATAAAATATTGTTCTTGATGGTAAATAGCAATGTGAGGCTTATCTTCTGCTTCATCAGGTAATACACCTATTATATGAATAGAGTTTTTTGGAAAGTGCCTATATGCGTTTCGTAAAATAAATGCAGCTTGCATAATATTAAACTTTGGTACATCGTGACTTATATCAACAATGGTAGCATCTGGCTGGTTTTTATAAATAGCACCTTTTATTGAACTTACATTAAAGTCTTTTAGACCCAAATCTGTTGTAAGTGTGATAATTGGCATTACTTGAAGATTGTTTTAAAGTTAATTTTTAAGGGAACAGTATTATTAATATGCTCCTAACTACAAATGCTATATTTGCAAAGTGAAACTAAAATACGATAATGGCCGAAAATAGAGATGAGATTACAGAGTTTTTTAAAAATCTTCAAGATAATATTTCAAACGGTATAGCGCAATTAGATGGTAAAGCTGTTTTTGAGGAGGATATTTGGGAACGTAAAGATGGGGGAGGAGGAAGAACCCGAATCATTCAAAATGGTGATGCTTTTGAAAAAGGAGGGGTTAATTTTTCAGCCGTACACGGGGCATTACCTGCTGTAATTAAGAACGCTCTTAAAGTTAATGGAGATGAGTTTTATGCAACTGGGGTTTCTATTGTCATCCACCCAAATAACCCATTTGTACCAATTATTCATATGAATGTTAGGTATTTTGAAATTGAAAAAGAAACGTATTGGTTTGGAGGAGGGATAGACTTAACACCTCACTATATTATTGAAAAGGATGCTCAATTTTTTCACGATAGTCTTAAAAAGGCATGTGATAAAAATGATGTAGCGTACTACCCTGAGTTTAAAAAATGGGCCGATGATTATTTTTTTATCAAACACCGTAACGAAACAAGAGGTATTGGGGGGATATTTTTTGACAGATTAAATACAAAAGATGGATTTACGAAATCACAGCGCTTTAAGTTTGTAAAAGATGTAGGTAACTCTTTTTTACCTATTTATACTGAGTTAGTTAATAGAAACCGAGCAACACCGTTTAATGATAATAACAAAGAGTGGCAGTTTGTAAGACGTGGAAGGTATGTTGAGTTTAATTTAGTTTACGATAAAGGAACAAAGTTTGGCCTTGATACCAACGGCAGAATAGAATCTATACTAATGAGTTTACCCAAAACTGCTCAATGGCATTATAATTACCAGGTTAATGAAGGATCAGAAGAGGAATTTACACTCGAAAATTTAAAGAAAGGGAAGGCTTGGTGATTACCTAGTTAGTTTAATATAGTCTTTTAAAACTTGCTTTAAAAACGCTCTTTTTTTGTTAGGCACTTCTTTATAAATCCAGTTTTTGCATTTATATTCTTTCCACAATAAAACTGTACTAGGTTTTTTGTGGAAAGGGTACTCATAGTTAACTTTGGTGTTTAAAACAAAATAAATATTTGCCAATAAATGAAAGATCAAACCTACGTTTCTCCAGAGATAGTTCCTTGCGAGCAAGAGCTAATTCAGCTTATACCAACAATACAATCTCATGGTTGCATTATTGGGGTTTGTAAAGATGAACTAACTATTAAGTATGGATCTGAAAATTTGTACTCGTTTTTTAAAATAAAAAATGTAATTGGTGAACACATTAGTAAAATTGATCAGGCAATAAATGATCCGTTATTCGAGAAGTTTATATCTGTTCAACTTAGAGCTAATCAATTTTTACCCCAATCCCCTTATAAAATTACCATCCTTAATAAACAGTATAATTTGTTATGTTACGAGCTAGAGAGTCTCATTGTATTAGAGTTGGAACCATCAGCTGACACCATTGAGTCTTTAAAAACGAAAGAATTGTTAGGGGAAACAATGGTTAAATTATCAATGAATGTTTCATCACTAACATTATTGTTACAACAAGTATCCGACCAATTAAAAGAGATGTTGGGCTTTGATAGGGTTATGGTATATAAGTTTTGGGAAGATTGGCATGGAGAAATAATAGCCGAATCTAAAGAGTCTTTTCTTGAGCCTTTTTTGGGTTTACATTATCCGGCAAGTGACATACCTAAACAAGCTAGGCAGTTATATGAAAAAAACGTCACCAGACTAATAGCAGATGTAGATTCTGTACCTAATTCAATCTTAGCTTTGGACGATAAGCCTTTGGATTTAACTATGTCGCAATTAAGGTCTGTATCGCCAATACACATTGAGTATTTAAAAAATATGGGTGTTAAAGCTAGCTATTCTATTTCTATTCTTAGAAAAGGAAAGCTTTGGGGGTTAATAGCTTGTCATAACAATACACCTAAGTTCATAGATTTTGAAAGAAGAAAGTCAACTGAAATAATTTCTAATTATTTATCTAATATTATTGAAATTACTTCAACTCAGAAAACTAACTTACAATTCAAAAAATCGAATGAAATACTAGAAGCGCTTGATGCCCAAATGCGGGAAGACTGGGACATTATAAAAGGCCTTTTTTCACATACTAAAAATTTGGGTGATTTGATAGGTTGCCCAGGTTCTGCATTGAGTTTCAATGGTGAAATACATACAATTGGTAAAACCCCTTCTTTAAGTCAAATCAAAGAAATTCTTACGTGGTTAAAAAAAAATAAAGGTGATGAATTTGTTACTACCAATTTATCCAGTTTTATAACTTCAGCGCATAATTATACCAAAGAAGCAAGTGGACTTTTCGCTTTATGTATTTCTAAAGAACTCAATGAGTACTTATTGTTTTTTAAACCAGAACAGATTGAAAATATTCATTGGGCAGGCAAACACCAAAAAGGAGCCCCCAAAGAATATGATGGTACAATTAGATACTCTCCTAGAAAATCTTTCGAGAAATTTTCACGACAAGTTCTTCAGACTTCCGAAAGCTGGCATGATTGGGAGTTAGCCTCTGCTCGAGCTTTGAAAAATAAAATAATTAACATTATTCAAATTAGAACGAATGAGATTAGAAGGTTAAATGAAAAACTTAGTGAAGCGTACAACGAATTGGACGCATTCAGCTACACCTTATCTCATGACCTTAAAACACCACTTCATACTATTGGTGCGTATATGGATCTTTTGGAAGAAGAAAAGGGTGCCGATCTCAAAGAAAATTTTATGTTTTCTAAAATGCGGAAAAACACGCAGCTTATGGGAGATATGATTAAAAGTGTTCTCGAATATTCTAAATTAGGCCGTGATGAGCTGGTGACTTCTAAAGTTAAAATATTAAACGTAGTTGAGCGGATAGTTGACCAGATAAATATGAATCGAAAATTCAGCAATTTTATCCTTGATATACCAAGTGAAATATCAGTTGATGGGAACGCAACTATGATTTACCAAGTTTTATTAAACATTATTGATAATGCTGTAAAATATTCATTTTCGTCTTCAGTTGCCGAAGTAAGAATCATTGCGGATAGGGTTGATAATAGTGTGAAAATACGTGTTTCAGACAATGGAATTGGTATGGAAGAAAAATATTTTAGTTCTATCTTCAATCTTTTCAGTAGAATCCCAACCAATAATAATATTGAGGGTAGTGGAGTAGGCTTAGCGATATCTAAAAAAATAATGGACAAGCACAATGGTTATATTGATGTGAGTAGTGAAAAAGGAAAAGGATCAATTTTTACATTAGTTTTTAAAAGCTAAATACTATGAGCTCTTTTGATGTAATATTTTTGGAGGATAATGAAGATTTTTGTTTTTTTATTCAAAAAGCATTAGATAAAAATATACATAATGTTGATTACAAAATCACAAAATCTGGTGAAGAATTTTTGAACCAAATTGGAATTGACAGCCAACAAAAAATTAAGCCAAAATTATTTTTTTTGGATATAAATCTACCTGATATTAACGGGCTAGATCTATTGAAAAGGTTGAAAGAATCTAACGATTTTAGAAGTATACCAGTCGTTATGTTATCAACATCTAATAATCCTAATGATATTGAGCAAGCGGTTAAGTATGGAGTTAATGCTTATGTGGCTAAGCCCAGCTCATTTAAAAGCCTTTCGGAGTTTATTGATCAAGCTTTAGACTTTTGGTTAAATCATAATTTAACAGCTGTAAGTAATTCATAATATGATAAGCGAACTAAGACAGGCTACTAAAAAGCTTCATTCTGATCTTGAAGATAAAATGTTTAGTAAAGAAATCATGAATGGCAATCTCAAAACAGATCAGTTGATCGATTTGTTGAAGATCAATTATATGTTTTATCAGGCTGTAGAGGAATTCTTAGAATTGCCAACATACAAATTATCTCGTTCGCGTCTAGCTTTTAATGATCTTAACATTTTAAATGGTGAAATACCAAAAAACGTAGATTATGGGTTTAGAGGTAATTGCTTGAGTTACAAATATGGAGTTCTTTATGTTTCACTTGGTGCTACACTAGGTAGTAAGTTAATAGCTAAAAAACTAGACAAAAACCCCCTGATTTCTTCAGGCTCTTATACTTTTTATAGTACTACCGATAATGTTTTTTTATTATGGAAAAAGTTCTTAGATGAGCTCAAAAATCCTAAATTTGTTTTAAGCAATAAAATTATTGAAGGAGGAGTGGATGCGTTCGAATTCTTTACAAAAATTTCAAATCAGATAAATAAGAAAAAGTGAAGTCTGTTTTAGTTATAGATGACAATTGTGATTACCTAGAGTTGGTAAACCTGGTTTTGAAAAAGACATACAATGTTACCTGTATCGACTCTGTAGATAAATTAATGAATCTACCTGATGATTTGTCATTAGATTGTATAGTTATGGACTATAACATTGGTCCTGATAGCGCTGTGGATGCTCTTAAGTTTATTAAATCTTCGCCAAACCTAGCAACTACACCTCGAATATTAGCCACAGGCTCTGTTGAAATCGATGAAGACCTCTTAAAAATGGATTTTAGTGGGTTTTTAGAGAAGCCTTTCAAAAATTCAGAATTGAAAGACTTAATATCTAGCTTAGTCGAAGCTTAATTTCATCACAGTATAAAAATCTCACATTTTACTTAATTGAAGCTATAACTACCAAAATTATCTTCGACAAGTAACTTTACTCATATTAATTATGTACTCTTAATTCATTTATTCTGAGTTCAAATAATTATGTGGATTACCCCCAGTCCTTAAGACTTTAACCCGTTGTGAAGTAACTGACGCAGTCTTACATGTTCTCTATTGTCTTGGATCTCTAAATGGATTTGAGAAGAGTTTGAGTTTTTGATATCTTGATCTGAGAAAAAGTGATAATGCAAGTAAACTACTATATTTAGTAGTTCGTAAAAAAAAAAAGGGTATTGATTTCAAATCAATACCCTGTTTTAAAGCGGAGAGAGAGGGATTCGAACCCCCGGAGGTGTGACCCTCAATAGTTTTCAAGACTACCGCATTCGACCACTCTGCCATCTCTCCGAGTCAAAGGTATGAAAAAAGGCTTTTCCGCAAATAATATTTAGATAATTATTTTCTTTTTAATTAAAATAATTTTAGTTATAAGCTATTTGTTAACGATTTTACTAGCGGTTACCATGTAGTAAACAAGGTATAATAAGTAGCATATCAAAAAATTACCAATAACTACTTTACTGTTATCAGAGTAAATTTTTGATAAAATAAAGCAGTAAACGAGTATCCCCATAAACTTTATGAGTACAGTAAGCATTAAGCTATTTGTTAGGTCATCACTATTTGTGTTTTTTACCCTTAGTATAAATACAATGAGTGAGTAGTGTAATAGATAAAGAAAAATATAAATGCTCAATAACTCTTTTATGTTTAAGTATGAGTTAATTAGGCTATGGTTTAAGACGATTAAGAGAAATGAAAATATACTAATAGCAAAATTTTGCTTCAAAAATTCATTTTTCATCCTTCTGAGACAAAATAATAGCTTTTCTTATAAATAAATATAGTGCTACTACAATTGAACTTAATGTAAATATTATGGTGTACAAGTTACTTGAATTATTGTTTAATTCAGCATCAAGGTACTTACCTAAAAAAATAAAGGCAGTAATAATAACTGCCATTTGAATTCCTGCTCCTGCAAACTGCATAAGAGCAGAATTATTTGCTTTTTTGTTAGACAAATAGAAGAAATTAGTTTGAAATTAATTCTTGAGCTTCTTTCACTATTTTTTTATGATCAGATTTTTTTGAGTTATTTATAGATGAAGGAGCATTTTTAGAAAACAATGAGCCATTAAGAACCGCTCCTTTGTCTACTTCAATTTTTCCGTAGTAAACGTCTCCTTCAACCTTAGCTGATGACTTAAGTGAAATTAAATCGTGTGTAATGAACTTACCCTTAATCTCGCCAGCAATAGATGACGATTGACATTCTACTTCTCCAATAATACTTCCGCTTTTACCTAAAACAATTCTTCCTTTCGAAGAAACATTGCCTTCAATTGTTCCATCAATTCGAACATTACCTTCAATAATTATTTCTCCTTTAATTATAGTACCCGCACCAATTGTATTGTGAGAGTTCATTTCTAATTCAGAATTCTTATCGTCTGTTTTATTAAACATAGCTATAATTTGATAATAGTGAAATTAGCAAAAAAAAATGTTAATACGATCTAAAATTTGTAATTGTCCTTAAAAAAGGTGTTATAAAGTCCTAAATCTTTATTTTTTATTAAAATAGGCAAATTTTCGTCTGTAATTAAAAAGAAATAAAACCCTTTATCATTTATACCTTTTAGCTCAGTCTTATTTTGATTAAATGTTTTAAAATAATCAATACCATCTTCACTATTATTTAATGATTTTATGAGTATCATTTGCATACCTTCTTGAATAATTAGATCAGATAATTTTAAGTTTAACTTTCTAAAGTATTTATTGTTAAAATTGCTTATTCTTATTTTAAAATTGGATGCCTTGTTTTCTCCGTTTAATGGAAAAGCAATAGCTGCTTGAAGCTTTGAGCTATCAGAATAAGTATACGGAGTTTCTGTTTTTTTTAATAGAAGTTCTTTTGTTTTGTTAGCAAAATAGTTCGGGTCATTGCTTTTATCTAACAATTCTTTTGCTGTAGATGCTTCTTTCGATTTCGGGTGATCTTTAATTATTACCTTAAGGGCACTCTCAAAAGAGTTTTTATTGCTAATGCCTCTGTAAGCGAGCGCTTTTAACAATATAAATTTGGCCTCAATAACATTTTCGGGGTACTGTTGCAGTAAAGTATCAATTTTTGAGATAGTCACGTCATATTGTTTACTCTTATAAAGACTGTAAGCGCTTTCATACGCTGGGTAAATAGCATTAGCCTCCTTCTCTTTGTTTTTAAAGTAATTGGGGTCTTTTAATATTTCTGCATACTCCGTTTTGGGGTAGTTGTTTAAGATGAGTGTTTTGTATTTATTCGCTTTATCTGTATAGCCCAGTTTGGTGTAAATACTGTAAGCATAATAAGCGCTAGTTGGTGCATATTTTGAGGTGTCATATTTATTAATAACTACGTCAAATCCGTCTTCAATGCCAGTCTCTGGCTCGTTAATTTTTTCAGAGTATGTAATGCCTAAATCGTAATATGCATAAATTGTTTTTTGTATTGAGGTACTCATTTTTTCTGGAGTCAAAGGAATTGGGGCAAGGTAAGCACTAATATCTTCAGTTTTATCACCGTTCATTTTTGTTTCTTCTGAATTTGCAAAAGCATCATCAAATGAAGCAAGAGATTTATTTTTTCTTCTCCAGTTATCTTCTAGTTTTCTATCCCCCCAAACTTTTTTAAATTCTTGTTTTCCAAAAGCAATAGCAGGCTCATTATAAAAATACCATTTGCCATTGCTTCCTCCTGCGTTTAAACCATTGTTTTGATTAGCTTTTATTAGTTCTTCTGCTTCTTTTTTCTTTTGAGCTGCTTTGGCTTTAGCTTTGTTTTCGGCTATACGATCTTTAATAACAGCAAGTCTTTGATCTTCACTCATATTGGCAAGTTCTCTTAAACTGTCTTGTCTATGAATCATGTCTAAGTTTTTTACTAAACGATTAAGATTACTCTTTTTGCTCTCTATTTCTTCATAATCTTTATCAATTTCGGTAACTACTTGAAAAGTACTGTCATAATAAGATTTTGCATTTATATAGTCTCTACTATCGTAATAGTATTGTGCCATTTTTAAATATGCTTTTTTCTTTGTTTTTTTATCTTCAGCATTATTTATTGCTTCAGAAATATAACTTTGTGCCTTTTTAAATTTCCCTCTTTTTAACTCAAGTTCTGCAAGTGCAATATAGATTTTGCTCTTTTGGCTTCCCGGAGGACTTCTTCTTAATAATTTAAGTAATTCTTGCTCTGTTTCGGCAACATTTTTTCCTTCAGAAGTAACAGCTTTACTAGCTTTTGCGTTTAAAACAATTTCATAAATAGGCTTTAATGCCAGTACTTCATCATAATAAAATACCGCTTTTCCGTTATCACCTAACTTTCCGTATAGCTGCGCAATAATGTAGTTATAGCGTATTTTTTCCTTTTTATTTTTTGTGCTCTCAACCGCTTCTTTAAGTTCAGTAATTGCCAATGAATAATTACCCGTAATTATATAATAGTTTGCATTGACTGCTTTAAAAAAAGATTTATGTTCTTCGGGTAGCTTTTTATTTGATTCAATTTCTCTTAAAAGTTTAGCAGCATCGTTTAGTTTATTGGTTTCTAGGTAAGTAGCTGCAGTCCAAATTTGACCAAGCGGTCCTGACTTATCTTTCTCATAGGCTTTAGAAACATATTTAAACATTTCAAATGCTTTGGTGAATTTTCGTTTGTAAAAATGAGCTTTACCCATTAATAAGTAAGTCTCATCTATGTATTTATTACGCTCTTTTTTCTTAACGTACATTGAGTGTCTCTGAATGGCCTTTTCAGCTTTTACAATGGCTGTATCCATTTCAGGATAAATATCTCTAGCAGATGAGTCATTCGGAAAAATAAAAATAGGTAAGAGTTCATCATAGTCTTCAACGTAGCTTTCAACTAGCTTATCTTTTCCGGTATTAAAGCTCAATTCACCATGGTATAATACATTAAATTTAGTATTTATGTTATGGTAGGCTCTGTTAGGAAACTTATTTACTTTGGTTGAGCAACCATAAATGGCTACAATAAATAATATACAGGCAATATTTGGTATGTAATTCTTCAAAAGAAGTAAAATCAAAACGCAAAATATAATTAAATATTTTGCGCTAGTGATAAATATATATTTAGGCTTCTATAGTTATTTTTCTATCTCCAGAATCATTAAAGCGTCCAGGTATTAATTTTCCATCTTTGTCTACTAATTTTATGCGAAATGTGTGCTCACCTGGTTGTAATCCTTCCAAGAAAAACGGAGCCCATTTAGCAATTGTCATATCTGTACCATCTACAGTTAAAATAACTTTATTGCCAGTTTTAGATAGTTTAGTGTTTAGTAAAAAGAAATCAACCAATATTTTTTTTCCATCCTCACCTTTATAAGTTCCTTTAGGTCTGCTGTAAAATAAATGAGACCCATTCACATCAAAACTATTTTCTTCGTTCGCATTTATAATCTCTATCGTGTGAGCTTTTCCATTTTTAATACTTTCGTGATAAGAGCGTGATAAAAAAGATAAAATTACGTTTTCACCTTCGTCTAGTGTTTCACTAAAATTAGGTTCGTATTTAGCTTTGTAGGCTTTGTTATTGAGTATGAAGTGGATGTGCTGCCCTTTTCCAGAATTCGCACAATGTCTCATTTCTGCCCCTTCTGTTTGTTGCATTAACTCATAATTACTAACAGCATATTCAAAATTATAAGTTAAATCTTCTTCCGTTTTTTTAGATTGGTTTAGTTTCAATTCAGCATCAGCATATTCATTATTAACCTCGGCTTCGTACAGTTTAAGTGTTACTGTTTTTTCTGTGGTTTGTTCTTCAGTTATGGTTTCTTGTTTCGTAGATTCTGAACAGCTGAAAATTGTAATTGCTGCAATAAATAAATATAAATATTTCATAGTTGTTATTTTAGGCAAAAGTAATCAATTGCAACTAATCAAATTATTTTTTTGTTATTAATGTTTATCTAATGGTTAATGGCTACCTTTGGGTCATTGGGTACTGAAAAAGCCCGTTTTTTAATTTTTATTTTTTTTATATGAATATTTTTGTTGCTAAGTTGAGTTATTCAACAACTGGAGAGGATCTCCAAAGACTTTTTGAACAATACGGTAGTGTTGAATCTGCTAAGGTTATTTTTGATAGAGACACTGGAAGAAGCAAAGGCTTCGGATTTGTTGAAATGGAAGATAGCAATGCAGCTAATGATGCTATTAATACGCTCAACGAAACTGAGTTTATGGATAGAACCATAGTAGTAAAAGAAGCTAAGCCAAGAGATTAGTTTTAGTTCTTTATCATTGTTCTTAAAGCCCTTTGTTGAAGGGCTTTTTTTTTGCCTGATTTTTAGTAACTAATCCCGCTATACATTATAGTTATTTCTTTTTCAAAGTATAAAACTAACAGCAAACCAAGCTCCGTAAAGTCGCTTTTTTAGCTTTAAGTTTTATTAAACTTTTCAAAATAAACAAGCTGCCATTTCTATCGGGGTTAAACAATACTGCTAGCTTAGTTTAAAATTAAGGTTTCTTGAGATTTGAAATTGTTGTTAATATGTACCTCAATTTTAAATTCTCCTGCAGTGCCTATTGTGTTTTCAATGTTATAATACATGCAAACCAATTCTTCTTTTTTATTATAATTAATTTGTTTTTCAATACTGTAGTCGGATAGTGAAATGGAATCATTATTTGCAATAAGGCTATTATTAGGTAGTATGGTTTGATTTGCATCAGTTATTCTTACTCCAATTTTTTTCTCTCCCGCCTTTGCTATTGGATTTTCATTTATAGAAAAACAAACCATTATTTTATCGCACTGCTTTAATTTGTCTTTTATTTTGTAGTTATTTTCGCTTTTATATTTAATGCCTGCACAGGTTAAATCGTCAATAATTAGTTTTTCTGCTTTCTTTAATTTAGAAACGACTTTAGCTTTATCCTTCTCAACTTTTTTTAAATTACTTTGTGTGTTACTAAGCTTTTCAGCTACCATTTTGTTTTTGTTAGATAAATTTTCATTTTTAAGTTTAGCTTGTTTAAGCTCAGTTTCAAGACTCTGTATTTTTTTTGATAGGGTAGTCACTTCGGTTTTAAGGGAAGGATCTGAGGAACTTTTGTTATTGTTTACCAGCTTTTTTAAAGCGATAGTTTTTTGCTTTAACGTTTCGTTTTCTTTAATATACCTGTCAACCTCTTCTGGGTTGTATTCTTTTGAACTAAGTTGTTCCTTTAAAGCTAAATTTTCAGCGTTAATTCTATTATAACCTTTTTTTAAAATCTGAAGTTCCTCGTAAATAGTTTCATTTTGTTTTTTCCAGCTTTTTTTTTCAGCAGTATGGTGTGAAATTATTTTTTTAGTATAGTAAGAGAACCCCCATAATGAGCAACCAATTATTACTACTGAGGCTAATAATACATGGAATAGCGAAACAGATTTTTTAAAATTTGATCTGTCAGAATTGCTTTTATTGTTATCGTACCCTTGCATTATAATTACTGCAAAGGTACTGTAAGTAAATTAAAAAACTGATTTGCTATTTTAAATCAAATCGAACTTCGCCAACTAAAGCGTTATCTATGTATACAGAAGTATTGTAATTACCAGGTAAAAATTTGTTGGCTCCTTTTTCTACAAAAGCTTTAACGCTAACTTGCTCACCATTGAAATCGACTGTTTTTAAAACTGAATAGTTTATTTCTTCATCACCAATTGCTACTTTTAAATCGCTAGGTCCTATTGTTTTGCCGTTTGGTCCCGTAACAACTATATAAGCTTCTTTTATACTTTTTGTAGATAGTTTATTGGGCAATACGTTAAAAGTAACTTGCAATTTATCCACCGATTTTGCTTTGGTTTTGATTTTGGTGTTACTAGCTGACTTAAATTTTACTCCATTAGCTGTCAGTTCAGATATTTCAAGTTTTGCAGCTTCATCAATCTCCTTTTCCAGCTCTTTATTTTTTGTAGTTAATTTCTTTGTAGTTACTTCTGCTGAACTAACTTTTTTTAGTAGTTTATTATTTCTTTCAACAAGTTTTTTGTTTTCTGCTAATAGTCGTTCAATTTCTTGCTCAAGCGTTTCTACTTTTTCTTTTAGCTCTTTAATTATTTTTCGGTCAGCAGATCTGTTAACAGTTGTGCTATTTCGTCTTAACCCTCTCTGTAATTTTGTAATTTTTTCTTTTAAAGCTGTGTTTTCAACAATTAAGGTTTGTAGAGCCTCATTTTTCTCGGGGTTTGCTATAACATCTTTTAACGAGTCATTTTCGGCTTTAAGGCTTAAGTATTTTTTATTTAAAACAGTTATAGAATCATTTAATGACGTTTCTTTTAATTCCCAAGCAGATTTAGAATTTGTAAAGTCTTTGTTCAAAAGAAAATAAAGTGCTCCAAAAGCTAATGTGCTAATAAAAAACAAAATCACAAGAGGGATTGCCCAAGCAAATGATTTTTTCTTTTTTTCTTTTTCTTCTTCTACCGGAAAAACGTCTTTGTCTTGCATACTCGTATTAGGGACAGTGTTTACCTTAGCCGTAAAAGAGCTATTTTTCTTTTCTGTAAGTGTTTTAGCGCCAGTTTTGTCTTGCGTTTTAACTTGAACCGTTTTCTTAACGATTTCACCCTTGTCATTTCTAACAAGAATAGTTTTGGTTGCTGGTTTATCTGACTCCATAAAAATAATATTAAAATCAAAGTAGCAAAAAAAATAGATATTTGCTTAATGGTAATAAAACAATGTATTAACCTCTTAATGTTAGTAATGCTTTTTACTTCGTGTGATAATTTTAACGATCCATGCAGTAAAACAGGGGTTGTAAGAGACTTTTTGGGGCAAGATGGTTGTTCAGTTCTTATTGAAGAACCCAATGGAGATTTATACGCTCCTACTAACCTAAATGAATTTGGCCTGTTTTTTTTTGATGGTCAGCGTGTTAATTTTTCATTTAGGCTCGATCCTTCAACTTCGCCTTGTCAGTTAGGTGTTCCTGTATTACTGTTGTGTGTTGAGTCTATTGATTAATAGCTAGGCTAAACGAAAAGGTTGTTCCAACGTTAATTTTGCTATTTACGTGTATAGTTTCGTTGTGAGCATCCATAATACTCTTAACAATTGCTAATCCCAAACCAGATCCTCCTAGGCTTCGTGCCCTGCTTTCTTCTACTCTGTAAAATCGTTCAAATATTCTAGAAAGGTGCTTCTCGTCAATTCCTGGTCCATCGTCAGAAATTTTAACAATCACTTTTTTATTTATTTCACTGGCAGAAATAGTTATTGTACCATTTTCTTTACCATATTTTATACTGTTTGCGAGTAAGTTTACAATAACCTGTTTTATCCGCTTTCTGTCTGCATAAACTGTAAAACGTTCGTGTATGGTTTGTTTTATGTTTTTTGAGGCTTGATCTATACTTAGCTTAAATTCTAAAGTAATATCTTCAACCAGAGCGCCTAAGTCAAATGATTTCATTTGAAGATTCATTCTGCTCGAATCGTATTTAGATATTTCATCTAAATCTTCTAAAATCTGAATCATTCTGTCAATACTTTTCTCTGTTCTTTGTAGGTAGGGTACGTTAATTGTTTTATCATCAATACCACCTTCTAGCAAAGTGAGTACGTATCCTTGAATATTAAATACAGGTGTTTTTAATTCGTGCGCAAGGTTTCCTATGAATTCTTTTTGAAATTTCTCTCGTTCTTTAAGAGCACTTATTTCATTAGCTCTTTTTTCTTCTAGTTTTGCAACTTGGCCTTCCGCCCATTTTAAGTTGCTGGTTTCTAAAATATCTGAGGGAGAAAAATCTCTATTTTCTGGAAAAATAGCGTGGTATACTTTTTCTATTCGTTTATAAATAAACAATCGGATGTAAACGTAAAGAAATCCGTATACAGAAATAAAAATAAGTAGATATAGTAAATACTCGTAAGAGTTAAACAAGGGGTTTGTTCCGAAAAAATGAATTAGGATGGAAACAACCAGAGTAAGGAATAACGCTGCTTGAAATATTAATATTTTAGGACTAAATCCTTTCATATTTTATTAAGCTTATAGCCAACTCCCTTAATTGTTGTAATTAAATTGCTGCCTAATTTTTCTCTTAACTTTCTAACATGAACATCAATTGTTCGGTCTCCAACAATGACATCTCCTCCCCATACTTTTTCAAGTATTTCATGCCTAGTAAAAACTTTTCCACTTTTAGAATCAAGTAAGGCGAGTAGCTCAAATTCTTTTTTTGGAAGCATCAGTTCCTCTCCTTTATGAAATACTAAATACTTTTCTTTGTCAATTATTGGGTTTTCAGAATCTTGTACATCTTCAGCAGCAATTTTATCTGCTTTTCTTCTTAATAAAGCATTGATTTTAGATACGAAAACAGCAGGTTTTACCGGTTTTGTTATATAATCATCTGCACCAGAATTTAGTCCTGCAATTTGTGAGTAATCTTCTGATCGCGCAGTTAAAAAAACTATAATGGGGTTGTTTAAATCAGTATTTTTTCTCAGTTCAGTGCAAGTCTGAATTCCATCCATTTCTGGCATCATAACATCAAGAACTATGAGATCAGGATTATGTTTTTGTGCCTCTAACAGTGCTTCTGACCCACTGTTTGCTGAGAACAATTCAAATCCTTCCTTTTTCAAATTGTAAGATAAGAATTCGATAATGTCTTGTTCATCATCAACTAAAAGGATTTTAAATGACATAAGGCAATGTGCTTTTTTGTTTTCTCAAAGTTAATAAAGCCAATTTGTTTTTCTTCAAAAACTTAAAGAAAGGTATTTAACATTAGTTTATGGTATTGTATTTGATTTCATATATTGTGAATATGAATATAAAATTTAATTTAAAATTTTACTTATCAACCTTTTTTTTAATGCTTGTAATGAACTTTTCTTCAATAGGCGTTAATTATTCTCAAGTATTATTCAATAAAAAGAAAGTTGATTTTAAAAGTATTCGATCGCAAGAGAATTCTTTCACTGATTTTATTGTCACTAATACTGGAGAAAAGGTAGAATTTATTTTAAGAGCAGATGTATCAAGAAATGTAATAGTTAAATACTCAACTAAAAAAATATTTCCTGATAGTAGTGCTATAATTAGAGTTAAATATGTTTCTACTAAACCAACAGATTTTAATGAATCAATCAAGCTATATTTTGGGAGCACTATAAATCCGATTATTTTGAATATAAAGGGGCAAACTCAGTATACCGAAAATGGCTTATCAGCAAGTTGTCCAGATTTTTCTAATACCGCGTCTGCTAAAAGTAATACCTCAGATGTTGAAGTATTAGTAATTGACAAAAATTCTCAAAAACCTATTTCTAATGCCATGGTTATATTTTATGCTACACCTTGGAATGTGGAAAAATGCAGAACAGACAGAAATGGTTTGTGTAACCCTACTATTTCTATTGGTTATCATTTTTTTGAAGCTAATTCTGATGGGTATTTACCCTCGGTCGTTCAACAGGCGGTGAAACTTGGCTACACGAAAGTTATTATTGAATTAGAACCAAAAATAGATGAAGAGCTTGAAGTAGGCTCAACACCAAAAGATGAAGTGCTTGAAGAAGAACCAGTACAAAACAAGGAGGAATATGTTGTTGATGAAACGATTGAAGTAATAGTTCCAGAAATTATTTCACCAACTAATGTACCTATAGAAGATATTGTGAATGGTAAACTATCAACCAGTACCTATAAGCCTAATAATATAGTGTTCTTATTAGATGTGTCTACCTCAATGGGAATGAGTGGTAGAATGGGAATACTAAAATCTGCAATGATAGAGCTGGTAAAAGTAATGAGGGATGTAGATTTATTATCTGTCGTAACGTATTCGTCAAAGGCAGAAATACTGCTTACTGCTTTGCCGGGTAATAATCAGGAGAAGATATCAGAAGTTATTTTCGAATTGGAGGCTGGTGGTTTAACCGCAGGAGGGAAAGGATTAGATTTAGCATACCAAATAGCTGAAGATAACTTTATTAAAAATGGAAATAATCACGTTTATATAGCTACAGATGGAGCGTTTAATGTAGGCGGAAAAGCTTCTTCTATGCTCAAAAAAATAAGCTCGAAATCTGAAAAAGGAGTTAATTTATCTGTTGTGGGGGTTAAAAGTCCTTATCAGATTGAAAAAGAGTTGAAAAAAATGTCGGTTAGGGGAGGAGGAGTATTTACAAAAGTTGACGAAAGTGAAGATTCAAAAAGCAGTGTTTTAAACTTGATAAAACTTCACTCTTACATGCGTTAACGGTCGTTCATTGGTATGATTAGTTTTGAAGGATATTGCTCACCAATATGTATTTGAATACTTTCAGGGGAGTCTTTTGGTATTTCAAAGTGATCACAATCACAAACGCTTATAGAAATTTGTAAACAGTTACCTTTAGGTACTAGATATGATATGGGTAGGAGTCCAAACTCATATTTATATATCTTGTGTGGTTTTATTGGTTTTATGTCTTCTATTTTAAATGATCTAAACGGACCAGGGTATTTGTAAGGTGCATCTTTTTTAGCTCTCGTTTTGCGGTGAATACCTCTTAGTATTCCTTCTGTTATATAGGTGGATTTTTTGCCTTTAGGTGTTACATCTTCTAAGTAAACAAAAAAGGAAACATCAGTAGAATCAATACTTGCAAAAAGTTCAATTAGTGGATTCCCAGTTATCGCTAACGCCTGTTTTAAAGGTTCAGATCTGAAAATTACCATTTTATCATTGATGGCCTTTCTGTTTCCGTAACTTATTTTCCCTTTTCTGTATTGGGGTGTTAAGCTATTCCATCTAACACTTTTACCAGAGCTTATTGTATAATCACATTTGTAATTTACAGGTTTTGTGGCTTTTGATACATTATTTAAAAGTTTGTTTTTGCCTAAGTAAAAAATTCTTTCTTTAACATTTTTATCTGGCCAATCATCAGAACTCAAAAACTCAAATTTACCCATTTGGTAATATTGAAATTTAGGGTCTTTATCAATCCCATTCTCAATTCCTTTTACATGAAAATCTAAAAATCTAAGCATTTCTGCTTTAAGTTTAAATCTTCTAATGTTGGTGTAAACAAAAGGGCTAATGTTTTCAGATGCGCCATGATCCCACGGACCAATTAATACTTTTTTTGTGTTTTTTGTATTTAAACCTGCCTTAATAGCTGATTCTAGCATTCCGCCATCATACCAGCCCGTTATTCTCATAATGGGCACATTAGAAGCTTCGATACTTTCTTTATGCTTAAATAAACTAAAATCGTCTGTAGTAAAACCTATTTCTGGCTCTTTTTGATCTCTTGATTCTAGTACATGTAAATTACTTAATATATCGTAATTTCCATTTCGTGCGCTCATTGCTGAGTTAAGCGTTTCATCATCTAAATCACTAGATACTTTTTTCACTCCTGACACTATAAAAGTTGCTAATTTTCCAAAAAAGGCCAGATCCTGAGTATCTAAAGCTTTGGTTGTTTGCCTCCATATATTTATAAATGGAGCTTGACAAACTCCTCCAGGAAAATTTACATCACTATACAAATCATAAATACCACTTATCGGAACACAAGCTTTAATAGCTGGATGATGTGTTGTTAATGCGAACTCGGCAGTGGTGCCCGTATAAGATGAACCTGCTGTAGCAACTTTGCCGTTTGACCATTTTTGTTTGGTTACCCAGTTAATAACATCGTAAGAATCTTGCCGTTCTTGCTCTGAAAACTCCATTTCTTTAGTTCCAGAAGAAGCGCCTGTCCCTCTAATGTCTACAACCAAGCATGCATAACCATGTTTGGTAAAAAACGTTATTTCGCTACGTTTAATAACTCCAAAAAATAATCTGAATACTGTATTAAAAGGTGGTTTAGCTTCAAAGGCTCTACAATATCGAGAAAAATAAATAATAGTAGGTAAGTCTTTACGAGCATATTTAGGGAGGTATGAGTCAGCCGCCAATTTAGCGCCATCTTTCATTGTTATATAATTTGTTCTATAGCTAAACCCGTTAGTAAAGCTTTTATAAAACCCACTGTATTTACCTAATTCACTTACTTTGTTTTTTGATAATTTCATTTATGCTATTAGTAGTCTTCTTTTAAGCGTACGTAATTAATTAAAAATTGTTGTGCATTAGTGCGTAAAGCAAGAAAGCCTAAACGAATAATTCATTTAGGCTTTCTCAAAATTATGTTATTTTTCTATTAAAAATTAATAATAAATAAGCCTGCGTACTTTACAAATATGTTTAGCAAATCGAATAACCTGTTTAGTATATCCAAATTCATTATCATACCATACATAAAGTACAACACTTTTGCCATCAGGAGAAACTATTGTGGCTGGGCTGTCAAAAACTGCGCAGCATGTATTGCCAATAATATCTGTTGAAACTAGTTCTTCTTCAAATGAGTATCTAATTTGGTTAACTAAACTTCCATTAAGTGCCGCATCTTTCAATAAGCTTTTAACATCTTCAACAGTAGTCTCTTTTTTTACATTGAGGTTTAAAATAGCTAAAGATCCATTTGGAGTAGGAACCCTCACTGCATTTGCAGTTAGTTTTCCATTTAAATTAGGTATCACTTTTGCAACAGCTTTACCTGCTCCGGTTTCAGTAATAACCATATTCACGGCTGCTGATCTTCCTCTACGTTCTTTCTTGTGCATGTTATCTAACAAATTTTGGTCGTTAGTGTATGCATGAACTGTTTCAATATGACCTTTTTCAATACCTAAAGAATCTTCAATAACTTTTAGTACTGGTGCTATTGCATTTGTAGTACATGATGCAGCAGAGAATATTGTTTCATTATCAATATCTACTGTTTTTTGATTTACACCATGAACAATATTTGGAATATCACCTTTACCAGGAGCTGTTAAAAGAACTCTTTCAATGCCCTTAGACTTTTTATGTAGTCCTAAACCTTCTCTGTCTCTGTAAATTCCGGTGTTATCAATAAGTAAAGCATTGTTTATTCCGAATTGTTCGTAATTAACTTTATCGGGTGATTGAGCTTCGATCATGTGAACAACTTGCCCATTTAAAATAAGTGCGTTGTTTTCATAATCTTCAGTAACGTTACCCATGAATGGACCGTGTACTGAATCCATTCTTAGTAAAGCCGCTCTTTTTTTGATAATATCTTTATCAACTTTTCTGGTTACAATGGCTCTCAACCTAAGTTGTTGTCCTTTGCCAGCTTGCTTTATTAGCTCTCTAGCAGCTAAACGTCCAATTCTTCCGAAGCCAAATAAAACTACGTCTCTAGGTTCAAAGCTTACATCTGCGTTAAGAAAATCGGCTAGTTTATTGGTTAAGAAAGCTTCTTCAGAATCAAAATTTGACTTTTCTTCAATCCATTGAGATGCAAGTAAACCTATATCAATTTTAGAAGGAGCTAAGCTATCCATTTTGGTTAGCTTTTTTGCTAAAGTAGAAGTTATAAATATATCTATTGGCTTATTAACTACTTCTCTTGCATAATTATGTAAGTTAAGTATTTCAGAAACGCTTCTATCAACTAAGTGTTCTCTAAATAAAACGAGTTCAATACCTTTTTCGTAAAGAAGGTTACCAACGTTGCCTGTAAATTCAACAGCTGCTTTTTCTTCTTTATTTCTAGAATTAAGGTGTTCCTCATAACCTACTTGAGTAGTAACGGCATTCATAGTTGTATTCATCGTAAAAATTTGTAAGTGATTACTAACCTAAGTAGTTTCTTAATAATTTATTTTTTGAGCTTTGTCTTAAGCGTTTAAGTGCTTTTTCTTTTATTTGACGAGCTCTTTCTTTACTCATACTAAATCTGTTACTGATTTCTTCAAGAGTAAGCTCATTTGATCCTCCAATACCGAAAAACATTTTTAAAATTTCTCTTTCTTTCTCAGTGAGGATGGATAATGTTCTTTCAATTTCTCTTTTTAGTGAGTCAAGCATTAAAAGCTTATCTGTTTTAGGAGAATCATTATCAGAAAGTGTATCAATAAGTCTGTAATCATCTTCATCTTTAACAGGAGCATCGGTAGATACGTGACGTACTGAATTTGAAAGAACATCAACAACTTTACCATGATTTAACTCTAAAGAATCAGCTAATTCATCTGTAGATGGTGGTCTTTCGTAACGTTGTTCTAATTCAGAAAAGGCTTTGTTTACTTTACTAATTGAACCAATTTGGTTTAGTGGTAAACGAATAATTCTTGCTTGCTCAGCAATAGATTGCATAATCGCTTGACGAATCCACCAAACAGCATAAGAAATAAATTTAAAACCTCTCGTTTCATCAAAACGTTGTGCAGCTTTAATTAGACCAAGGTTACCTTCGTTAATTAAATCGGGAAGTGTTAAGCCTTGGTGTTGGTATTGCTTGGCAACGGAAACAACAAATCTCAAGTTTGCTTTAACAAGTTTATCTAAAGCACGCTGATCACCGTCACGAATTTTTACTGCTAATTCAACTTCTTCTTCTGCTGTAATCATTCCTTCTTTATTTACGTCTTGTAAATACTTATCTAGAGAAGCAATGTTTCTATTCGTAATAGATTGGGTGATTTTGAGTTGTCTCATGTTTTAGAATATTGTTTTAAAAAGTTGTGTAAGATTACGAAATAACAAAGCACGGTCCAAGTGATTTTTTCGATTCAAAGTAGGATTTTCTTCTTTTTATAATAGCTCAAATTTCGTGCCAGTTTGTAAGTAAAACATAACCAACGAACTACTTAGTTTTAATAAATAAAAATTATTTAGAAAATTCTATAGTTATAACTGATTAAAGCCAGAACTGTTGTTCTATATAGGGTTAAATTTTGTTAAGAACCCGGGAGTGTTAATTTAGTTACTAAACATCATGTGACTTATTCGTGATTAAATTATCTTTGAATTTATGATAACTCAAGACGATATTAAAGACTTAGATACCCGTCTGGACGCTTTAAAAGGTTACCTTGATTTGGACAGGTTGAGAGAGCAATATTTAGATCAAGATAAGAAAACCCATGACCCTGAATTCTGGAACGATTCAAAAGCTGCCGAGCTTGTAATGAAAGAGGTAAAGGGTAAAAAGTTTTGGCTTGATTCTTTTGATGATTTAAAAGTTGAGGTAGAAGATTTGGCTGTGCTTTATGAGTTTAGTAAGGAAGGAGAGGCCACTGAAGAAGAGGTTGAAACCCAGTACAATGAAGTAATTAAAAAGTTTGAAGAGATTGAGTTTCGTCAGATGCTTAGTGCTGAAGAAGATAAATTTGATGCTGTTATTCAAATTACAGCTGGGGCAGGAGGAACTGAAAGTTGCGATTGGGCAGCAATGCTTATGCGTATGTACCTAATGTGGGCTGAAAAAAACGGATATAAAGTAAAGGAAGCCGATTTACAAGATGGTGATGTTGCTGGTATTAAGCAAGTTACCTTAGAAGTTTCGGGTGATCATGCTTTTGGATATTTGAAAGGGGAAAATGGTGTACATCGATTAGTGAGGGTTAGTCCTTTTAATGCTCAAGGTAAACGAATGACATCTTTTGTATCGGTATACGTTTATCCTTTAGTGGATGATTCAATTGAAATTGAAGTTAATAATGCCGATATTTCTTGGGATACTTTTAGATCTGGCGGTGCTGGTGGACAAAATGTAAACAAAGTTGAAACAGGTGTACGTATTAAACACGCGCCCTCGGGCATTGTTATTGAAAACACAGAGTCCCGTTCTCAGTTACAAAACAGGGAAAATGCTATGCGCTTATTAAAGTCTCAATTGTATGAGTTGGAGCTAAGAAAGCGAAGAGAGAAGCAAAATGAGATTGAGGATAGTAAAATGAAAATAGAGTGGGGGTCGCAAATACGTAGTTATGTTTTAGATGATAGGCGTGTTAAGGATCATAGAACGGATTATCAAACGAGTAATCCTGATGGTGTTTTAAATGGAGATATTACTCCTTTTTTAAAGAGTTTTTTAATGAAGTTTGGTAAGGCGATATGAGGTAATTTTTTGCCTTGATGTAAAAGAACTAAAAGATCAAGTCTTACAATAAAAACTAGATTATTTCTCTCAAACCATAAGTTCGGATAACGGATCTCTGAAACAAGTTCTGAGCTAGTTATTCTCTCTAATGTTTTGCTTCGAAACTAACCTAGTTATTCTTGAAGGACAGTTTTAAAGCTTGATTAAGTACTGAATATTTATTGCGATTCTAATCGAAATTACTGATGGGCGGTTGTTTTATAAAAGAGTTGAATTGATTTAGGTTAATGAAGTGTTTGATTTATTATCTTTTGCCTTGATGCAAAAGAGACAAAAGATCAAGGCTTACTAAAATAACAGCAACTACTCTTGATTAAATCTAAGTTCAGTTAAGTGATCTTCGAGTCAAGCTCTCAGCTTCTTAATTTCACTAAGATTTAATACTTCGATTAATTACTATTATTTTAGAATGTCGAGTTTTTATCTATTAATAGTTTTATAAATTAAAACTTGCTCAAGAATACTAATTGGAATTACATAATGGTAGTTTGGTTATTACTCTTTTGGTTATCTTTAAATGAATTATCGATTTAAATTATACTGTGAAAAAAATAACCATATTTCATAACCCAAGATGCCGAAAGAGTAGGGAGGCTTTAGATTATTTAAACTCTAAAGGTATTGAGGTAGAAGTTTTTGAATATTTAAAAACTCCTTTAACGAAAGAGTTACTTGTAAATGTTTTTGATAAACTATCTGTGCGACCAATTGATGTAATACGAAAAGGGGAAGATGTTTATAAAACAGAATTTAAAGGAAAAGACTTATCTGATTATGAGTGGATTACTGCTTTTATAAAGCATCCTAAATTAATAGAACGACCTTTAATTTTTAATGAGAATGGTGGTGTTGTAGGAAGGCCATTGGAGAATGTTATTGAGTTTGTTGGATAGTTTTAAGTTTAATCATTTAAGATAAAAGAATTTGTTTCATATTGATTTAGCCGTGGTTGAAGTGATTAGCTTTTGATTTATTGAATTTAGCGAAATGCTTTAGGGCAGAGCGACTACAGGGAGCTACTGAAAAAAAGCAATTAAGCTTATTAAATAAAATAAAACTAGTAACGGAAAACGCGATTAGCTTCAGGAAATAAACATAATACTGGTCACAAATTAATACCTGTAACAAGTGGGCATTAGTGTTTTGTAGAGTTGATAATGTTTAGTAAATTTAGGTTACAAATTGTATGTTATTATATGTCGGTTAATAAGGTAATTTTAGTTGGGAACTTAGGTAAAGATCCGGAAGTTAGGTATTTGGAAGGAGGAACGGCTGTAGCTTCATTTTCGATAGCGACTTCTGAAAAATATAAGGATAGAAATACGGGAGAACGAATTACACAAACCGAATGGCATAATATTGTACTTTGGAGAGGGTTAGCTGAGGTTGCTGAAAAGTACTTAAAGAAAGGTAGCCAAGTTTATATTGAAGGAAAATTAAAAACACGCTCTTGGGAAGACCAGGCTGGTGTTAAAAAATATACTACTGAAGTTGTTGCAGATACGATGACGATGTTAGGTTCAAAGAACGATCAAATGACGGGAGGAGGAGCTCCTGCACCAACGATGTCAAATGCGCCACAACAACAATCTGGAGCTAGTAATAATGAACTATCTGCAGCTTCTAGTAATGCTGCTGAAGAGGAAGATGATTTACCATTTTAATGAGTGTACCACTAATTTCTGATTTATCAGACGACCCTCTGCCGGGTATTTTTCTGCAAATAATTGGAGGCGTAGATATAAGTTTTTTCCCTTATTTGCTTCTTGTATTAACTCTGTTACTTTTTTCGGCAGTAGTGTCTGGTTCTGAGATTGCTTTGTTTGCTCTTTCACCTTCAGATAAAAAGCAACTTGAAAATTCTAACAACAATAATCACTCTGTTATTTTAGCCCTACTTTCAAGGCCAAAACGGTTATTGGCAACCATACTAATTGCTAACAATTTAATTAATATTGGCATTGTAGTACTTTCTACCTTTATTTTTAATGAGTTTTTAAGCTCGGGGCTTTCAGAGTTTGTTGCCTTTTTTGTTGAGGTTGTTATCATAACATTATTAATTCTGTTTTTTGGTGAAATTATTCCCAAAGTTTACGCAAATAGAGAACCTCTAAAGGTTTCGGAACGAGTTGCTAGGCTAATTAACATACTCATGATGCTTTTTTTACCGGTAAGTAGATTGTTAATTTACTTAACTAATTTGGTTGAAAAATTAATTAAGCCCGAAAAAAATTCTATTTCTGTTGACGATTTATCTCATGCTTTAGAACTTACTACTGAAAGCATTGAAAACAAAGAAGATAAAAAGATACTCGAAGGGATTGTAAACTTTGGTAATACAGATGTGAGTGAGATAATGAAGGCTAGGGTTCAGGTATCGGCTATTGACTTAGAAACAACCTATGATGAACTTTTGCAGGTTGTGTTGGAGAAAGGATACTCAAGAATTCCGGTGTACCGTGAAACATTTGATAAGGTTGAAGGGGTACTTTATGTTAAGGATTTAATACCGCACGTAAACGTTAAAAATTTTAAGTGGCAGACATTAATTAGGCCTCCATTTTTTGTACCAGAAAATAAAAAAATTGACAATTTGTTAAAAGATTTCCAAGAAAAACGTATTCATATGGCTGTTGTTGTTGATGAGTATGGCGGTACATCTGGCATTGTAACATTAGAAGATGTAATTGAAGAAATTGTTGGTGAAATTACAGATGAGTTTGATGAGGAAGAGGTTATTTACTCTAAAATAGATGATCATAATTATATTTTTGAGGGTAAAATTTTGCTGAAGGATTTATACAAAATTCTTGATATTAGCGGTGAGTTTTTTGATGCCGAGAAAGGGGAAGCCGAAACTTTAGCTGGATTTTTACTTGAGAAAATGGGAAGAATTCCGCTAAAAAATGAGAAGCTTCAGTTTAAGCATTACAAGTTTGTTGTGGAATCTTCAGATAAACGAAAAATAAAGCAAGTTAAGTTAACTATTGAAACACCTAAGGAAGAAGTTGAGGTTTAGTGCTTATATAATTGTATGCTTTTGCATATTTGTTTTGACTTCGTGTGGGGATGAAAACTATGTACCTAAGCCATACACGTATCATAGATTAGATTTACCTAAACATGAATATGAAAAGCATGATGGTTCGTGCCCTTTTGTATTGTATTATCATAAAAATGCGTTTTTAGTACGCGCTTCAAAAGAAGAGGCGCAAAAGTGTTGGTTAAACTTAGTTTATCCAAAGTTTAATGCTACTATTCATTTAAGTTATAAACCTGCCGAAGATAGCGTAAACCGCTTTTTGGAAGAATCACGTTCATTGGTTTACAAGCATACTGTTAAGGCTTCTGGTATTGATGAATCTTTTTTTGATCAGCCAGACAAGAGTGTAATTGCGACTATTTACGAGTTGGGTGGTGAGGCAGCAAGTCCATTACAATTTAATGTTACTGACGGAGAGAAGCACTTTTTTAGGGGAGCGCTTTATTTCAATCATACAACCAATGCCGATTCTTTGTCGCCTGTGATTAACTTTATTAAAGAAGACATTAAATACATGGTGGAGCATTTTGAGTGGAAGTAATGACAAGAATTGCAGTTTTTATTTCAGGCAAGGGCACTAATGCTAAAAATATTTATGATTACTTTAAAGAAGATTCTGCCATAACATTTCAGTTATTGGTTTCTAATAATGCTGCCTCTAATTATTATCTTAAATATAAAGAATCGTCTGAAAATCATTTTTTACTAAAGGATAATACAAATGATTCATGGAATGAATTAATAAATGAGTTAAAAAAATACAAAATTGATTGGATTGTTTTAGCTGGTTTTTTATTTAAAATCCCTAGTAATATTATTGATGATTATCCTAACAAAATATTAAATATACATCCTTCATTATTGCCAAAGTATGGGGGTAAGGGAATGTTTGGTGATTTTGTTCATAAGGCTGTTATTGATGCTGTTGAAACAGAAAGTGGCATTACTATTCATTTGGTTAATGAACGTTATGATGAAGGAGAAATATTGTTTCAGAAAAAGATAGATATTTCCGGTTTTAATACATTAACTGAGCTAAGAGTGGCTATTCGCGAATTAGAACACAGATATTATCCTTTAGAAATAAAAAAAGCAATTGATTAATTAATGTCTTTAATATTTACCTACCAACGGCATTCTTCTAGAAAAACCAAAAGCATTGGTTGATACTCTGAGTACTGGCGCCATTTGAAAGCGTTTGTATTCGTTTCTGTTTACCATTTTTACTATTCGCTCAACTGTTTGTAAATCATAGCCATTGTTGGCTATTTCTTCTACACCCATTGTTTCTTCAATGTAGGAGTAAAGAATACCATCTAAAATGTCATAATCGGGTAATGAGTCGGAGTCTTTCTGATCTGGTCGCAACTCGGCAGAAGGCGCTTTTGTTATAATATTTTTTGGTATTATTTCGTTTTTGGTGTTTACCCAATTAGCTATTTCATATAATTCGGTTTTATACACATCGGCTAGCACAGCTAGTCCGCCACACATATCTCCATAAAGAGTTCCGTACCCAACAGCCGCTTCGCTTTTGTTGGTTGTGTTTAATAGAATGTACCCAAATTTATTACTTAACGCCATAAGAATTAATCCTCTTGAACGTGCCTGAATGTTTTCTTCGGTAACATCGAAGGGTAAATTTTTAAAAATAGGACTGAGTGTTTTTGTAACCGCTTCGTAAGTTTGTTCTATAGAAATAGTTTGGTATGGAGTATTTAAATTTTCACACAATTGTATTGAATCGTTAACCGAATGCTCTGAAGAAAATTTAGAAGGAAGTAAAACTGAAAGTACGTTTTCTGCACCAAGTGCTTTTACGGCTAAATAGGTAACCATGGCAGAATCTATACCTCCTGAAAGTCCGATTACCGCTTTTTTAAAGCCCAGTTTATTAAAGTAGTCGCGAATGCCGATAATTAACGCATCATGAATTCGTTGTGTTTTGGGGATGTTTGGTATTGAAATATTAGATTTTTTTAGTGGGAAATCAACTACTTGTGAATCTTCTTTGAAGTAAGCAAGTTTATTAGTTATTTCTCCTTTGGAGTTCATTACTAAGCTTCCCCCATCAAAAATTAGTTCGGCATTTGCACCTATTTGGTTTACATAAACCATTGGTGCATTATGTCTTATTACTTTAGCTTTTATAACCTCAATACGTTTTTCGTAATGTGAGTAGCTAAAGGGGGAGGCTGAAAGATTAATGATTAAATCAATATCAGCTTCAATTGAATCTAATGGGGCTTGTTTGTAAAGTTTATCAACTCCTTCGTTCCAAATATCTTCACAAATTGTAATTGCTATTTGTTTTCCGTTTAATGTAAAAATGGGGTTGGTTTCTCCTGCTTCAAAATATCGTGCTTCATCAAAAACATCGTATGTAGGTAGTAGCCATTTGTAGTAATGCTTTATACATTTTTTATTGTGAAGTACATAAGCGCTATTGTAGTAGTTTTTACCGTCTTGAACTATGTAATAAGGCGCACCTATAATGGCACAAATGCCTTCTGTTTCTTGCTTTATTAGTTCAATTGCATGTGTGCATTTATCTATAAAGGAAGGGTATTTTAATAAATCTTTAGGTGGGTAACCTGATAGTGAGAGTTCAGAGAAAACAACTATTTCAGCTCCTTCCTTTTTACCTTCATTAATCTTATGGATTATTCTGCTACTATTTCCTTCAATATCACCAACAATAAAATTCAGTTGGCATAGCTTTATTTTCATAACATTGAGTAATTAAAAGTATACTCCAACATTTAATGCAACAAAACGTAGTGTTGATTTTTTGTAGTTTCCATCATAAATAGGCTGGTTAGTATCATCTAACTTTAAATCACCGTTTTGATCGAACGTTACTGTTCTGTTTTCAAACTTTTCTCCAGCATCATTTTTGTAATTTTTAGAGAAAAGGTTGGTGAAACCATTACTAAATGTAATACCTGCCATTAAGTTTGTGTTACCAGATACATTAAACTCTAGGCCTCCACCAACTAGTAAACCAGCTCTGAATGGTGAAGTTTGGCTTGAGATGTCTACTTCTAATTCTTGTGGTGCTTGAGCACTTTTACCCCAGTTGTAATCTATGTCTGCCTCTGCACCATAGCGAATACCTAAATCGAGACCGAAATTCACAAAATATGTGATGTAGCCAATTTCGTTTGTTGTCATTTTTAAGGAAAGAGGTAAGCTTACATAACCAAATTTGTTTTCGTAAATAGAGCTTCCTGCAACGAAGCTAGACGAATCTCCGCTAGTTGTAGAAATAGTTTCAGTAACTACATCAGAGGTGTATTCTAATTTATTATTTAAAGAAAGAACCTCTAAGCCAAAGTTGAGATAATAGTTGCCATCACCTAATTGGTAATCTCCCATTAAGCCGTAAGAATAACCAATTAAAGCCCCTTCGCCTTCCATTTGTTTATTGTCTGGGCTATTCCAGCTTAAATTACCTGCTCCTTTTAACCCAAACCTGAACTTACGATCTTGAGCTTTTATGTTATGAGCTGTTAAAATAAGAATAACTAAGCTTAATAAGGTGTATAATCTATTCATGAACATTGAATTTAGTATTTTAGCAATATTAATAATTTTATTACATGTATTTAGCAAATCAATTGTTTTATTGGTCTTTATTTTTACTACTGTTTTCTTGTTCTGACAAGGGAGACCCAAACGATTCGGTATCGGTTAAAGATAGTCCGGTTGAAATAAAAATTAACCGTTTTGAGAAACAGGTTTTTGAAATGGATACTGCTGATATTGATTCTGATTCAGAACAGTTGGCAAAAGAGTATGGAGAGCTTTATAAAGTATATATTGAGCGCGTTTTAAATTTTGGTTTATTGGAGGATCCTGCTTTAGATATGTATTTATCTAATTTTTTATCGAGCTCTACCGTGCAAGATTTATATGAGGATGTAGAGACAGAATTTAATAATTTAGAAAACTTTGAAACTTCAATTAATACAGCTTTTAAAAGATATAATGTGTTTTTTCCGGATAGTGCTATTCCTACAGTAGCCACTTTCGTAAGTGGGTTTTGTTATTATAATGGTAATATTTTTCCTAGAAAGGTTTTTGTGACTGATACTTATTTGGCGTTGGGATTAGATATGTATTTGGGGGATGATTATTCTTTATATAAGGAATATGGTTTTCAGAATTTTTTTAGACAAACAATGGATAAAAAATATATGGCTGCTGATTTAATACGAGGGTGGATGTATACTACGTTTCCGATTAGTAATGAAAAATCTGATTTGGTTACCCGTATGATAGAAGAGGGCAGAAGAGCCTATGTTATTGATAAACTTTTAATTGATACTGATGAATATTTAAAATTTGGGTTCACCCAAGACGAACTTTTGTGGTGTAAAAAAAATGAACAAATGATGTGGCAAACACTTATTAATGAGAAGTTATTGTATGAGAAAAATAGTTCTGTAATTGATGCTTACTTTGCTGAAGGACCATTTACAAAAAACTTCCCTAAAGAGTCCCCAGCTCGCGCTTTAGTTTGGATGGGGAAACGTATAGTAGCATCTTATGTGCTGGCTAATAATGTTCAAATAAACGATTTAATGGCCATAAAAAATACGAAAGAAATATTTATGAATTCAAATTATAATACACATCAATGAGTGAGAATAAAAGTGAAATTAAGCTAGAAGTTACTTTAGATGAGAATAAAGTACCAGAAAGTATTGATTGGAAAGCAAGTGAAAAAGATTTTGGAAAATCTAATGCTGCATTAATATCAATTTGGGATCATGATCAGCAACAAACGTTAAAGCTTGATTTGTGGACTAAAAGTATGATGCATGAGGAGATGAGTCTGTTTTTTTACCAAACAATGATAACCATGGCGGATACTTACCAAAGGGCTACATCAAATGAGCAAATGGCTAAAGATATTAAAGATTTTGCCTATTATTTTGGTAAAAAAACTTCTGTTATTGTAGATAAGAAATAGTGGAGATAAGTCTGGAAATTATTGATTAATAAAAATTATAGATTATTAATTTAAAACATTTTGTTGTCTCTAAAAATTCGGGTTTAATAATTCAACTCGGAGTATTCGTTTTTACTTTATTAATTCTTTTGTCAACATATTTATATCCGGGTGGATCATACAATAACAGTACCACTATCGGATATGACTGGGGTAACAATTACTTTTGTGATTTATTTAGTAATATATCTGTTAACAAAGTACCTAACCCTGGAAGCCTAGCTGCTAAAGTAGCTGTTTTGGTTTTATGTGCCACATTGAGCTTGTTTTTCATTAGAATAGCGTCCCTAATTTGTCGAAATTTTATTTGGAAACGAATAATATCCTGGAGCGGATCAGTATCGATGCTTTTCGCTTGCTTTTTATTTACTCCCTACCATAATATTATAATTTTAGTTTCAAGTATTTTTGGTGTATTTGCTGTATTAGGAATTTTTAGAACACTTCTTTTGACCAATTTTGGGTTTCAGAAATTTGGAGCTACATTGTGTTTGCTGTTGCTGGCTTTTAATAATTACGTGTATTACTCATCCCAATATTTAGCAATACTACCAATTTTACAGAAAGTAACTCTGTTATTTGTTCTTATGTGGGTACTTAGTTTAAATGCTGCTTTAAATAAGCCTAAGTATAATTAGCATTACAAATTCTTATTTATTTTATATTCAACTCTCCTAGTGTGTACCTTTCATATAATTAATTAGGGGTGAAATGGGTTGTATTTATTATAGAAAACAAATTTTAATTTGGTGTTTTGAAACCTTGTTTAAAATGATGCGTTATATACCCCATGAGCATCGGATCAAGAAACTATGCAGGTATTAAATTTGACATATCAATTTTGACTAAGGAAGTTCTAACATATCAAGGTGTTTTTAGCATGGCACTAATTAATGGCTTCATTAGTGATATACGAAGTTATTTGGCTTCTCAAGGCATTGAGAAGAGGACCATTAAGGGTTTTCACAGTTTAGCTGTTGAGTGTTTAGAGAACGTTCATAAACACGGAGTTTCAACTGTTGAGGGTGAGCAAAAAGTGTTGGGAGATTTCGTTTTTGGACATGACAATAAAGGCCTGGTATTTACACTTAGTAATTTAGTTAGTCCTATTGATGCAAATCGCTTAGAAACCAAGTTGAGTTCTATTAAGGGGTTAGAGCTTGCAGACATTAAGCTAAAATATAGGCACGAACTAGTTAACGGAAGTATTTCTGAAAGAGGCGGGGCAGGACTAGGTATTTATGTAATGGCTTTGAAAAGCAATAATAATTATGAATACACTTTAAACCCCGTTGAAGATGGTTTTTATGACTTCACTATTTCATTTAATGTTCCTTTATAAAATTTCTTCTACAATTTTTTCAATTGTGTAACCATCAGCTTCTGCCTTGTAATTTATAACAAGCCTATGTCTTAATACCGGAAATGCTATTGCTTTAACATCTTCAATATCTGGAGCATATTTACCATTTATAGCAGCATGACATTTTGCGCCAAGTACTAAGTATTGAGAAGCTCTAGGGCCACATCCCCAAGAAACGTATTTCTTTATCACTTCGGGTGCGATATCCGAGTTGGGTCTTGTTTTTACGCTTAGTTTAACTGCGTACTCTAAAACATTATCGGATATTGGAATTTTTCGAATTAAGCTTTGAAAAAATAATATCGATTCTTTATTAAGAACTTTGTTAAGTTGTGTTTTTTTAGAACCTGTTGTGCTTTTAATAATATCAAACTCTTCTTGTAGGGATGGATAATCTACCCAAATATTAAACATAAAACGATCTAATTGTGCTTCTGGCAGTGGGTAAGTTCCTTCTTGTTCGATTGGGTTTTGTGTTGCTAATACAAAAAAAGGTTTTTCTAACTGATATTTTTTCCCTCCGTAGGTAACAGAGTATTCGCCCATAGACTCTAACAATGCAGACTGAGTTTTTGGAGGAGTTCGGTTAATTTCATCTGCTAATAGAATATTGGTAAACAAAGGACCAGGAATAAATTTGAATTTTTTTTGTTCGTCAAGTATTTCTGAGCCCGTAATATCTGAAGGCATTAAATCTGGAGTGAATTGTATTCTGTTAAAATCTAATCCTAAAGTTTCGGCAATTGTGTTAACCATTAAAGTTTTTGCCAAGCCGGGAACCCCAACAAGTAAACAGTGTGCTTTACAAAATATACCAATTAGTATTTCTCTTATAATGTTTTTTTGGCCAATGATCGATTTGCCAATTTCGGCTTCAAGTTCTTGAGTTTTTTTTACAAAAAGATCTACTGCTTCTTTATCTGAGAGACTGTTTAAATTATCCATAGCTATTTATCTATCCAATTTCCTTTAAGTTGACAATCTTTATAATCGTCAGATATTTTTATGTATGTGGATGGTGTTGTTTTGTTAATCCACTTGTCAATTTCTTTTTTCTGTTTATTTACTAAAGCCATTTCTTGTAAGGTTTGATAATCGTCTTTTAAGTTGGTAATATGTGGTGCCTTTCTTTTAATCAGTTTTACGATTCTATATGCTTGCCCTTCGCGATCTTGAAATAAAATTGGATCGGTTATATCACCTTCCTCCATTTTTTCAATTTGAAAGAATAATGCAGCATCAATTTGCCCTAAAAGTTCAACATCAAATAGGCTATTTCCAGTTTGGGGATTTGTTACTAATCCTCCATTAAATTTTGTTGTTTTATCGTTGGAATATTTCTCTGCTGCTTCTTCAAAGGTAAGTTCTTTCTTTTTGAGAAGATTTTGAACAGAATCTAACATAACTTTGCCTTTTAACAAATCTTCCATAGATACTTGAGGCCTCAATAAGATATGGCTAAAATTTGCTTCTTCACCTCTTTTTTCAATTAGTTGAATAATGTGAAAGCCATATTCTGTTTCTACAATTTCTGAAACTTCATTAGGTTGTAATTTAAAAGCCACAGATGCAAATTCGGGTACTAGCATGTCTCTACGCATGAAACCGAGTTTACCTCCTTGCACTGCTGATCCTTCATCTTGAGAGTATAGGGTAGCTAACACTGAGAAGCTTTCACCGTTAATTACTCGTTTTCTGTATTCTTGTAATTGCTCTCTTACTTCTTTTTTAGATTCTTCATTAATTTCTGGCTTTCTAACTATTTGAGCTATTTGAACCATTTCATTTATAAGAGTAAGACTATCTTTAGGTATGCTCTCATAGTATTCTCTTATTTCGCTTGGGCTAACTTTTACAGAAGCAGTTAATTGCTGCTGCATAGTTCTACTTGCCAATTGCTCTTTAACGGGTTCATGAAAATCATCTTTAATTTGAGCTATTGGTTTTTTATAATAATCTTCTAGTTTTTTTTCCGACCCAATTTGATCAACAAAATATTTGATTCTTTTGTCAATTTCATATTGTATTTCAGCCTCTGAAACAATTATACTATCCATTTCTGACTGATGTAAAAGCAATCTTTGATAAAGAAGTTCTTCTAGCAACAGGCACTCCGTTTCATCAGTTATTGGTAGTCCGGTAGAAATATATTGCACTTTAGATGCATCCATGTCGGTTTTTAAAACAATAGAATTACCCACAACGGCAACAATTTTGTCAATTGTTTGGTTGGTTTGAGAAAAACTAATATTTATTAATAGAAGTAAACAAGATATTAATGTTGCGTACTTATAAAGGTTATTTTTTTTATTTTTCATAAATAGTAACATCGTTTTCAGAGATTGCCAATTCTATTAATTCTTTTCTAATCGAACTAATAGTTGCTTTCTTTTTGTGATTTCTTAACATGAGAATAATATCATTTTTAACATATTCTAATGGGGCTATTTGATTTTCAGTTTTATACTCTAAGATGTTTAATAGGTATATATTATTTTCATCTTGTGTTTTATAAATTTTATTTTTTTTTATGAAGGAGTTTGAGTTGCTATTTTCTTTATTAGGAAGCAAAGCTAATACCTTATCGGCCAACATCCACTTATTAGGGTTAGTTATGTTTATATTATTCACATTAAGTGTTTGTTGAGATTCGATAAATGTTGAATCTTTTTCATTTTCAAATGAAATGTGCGTAGTGTATTCTTTTAGAGCAGTATTCACTTTTTCAATTTTAAAAAAAAGACATTTTATTAAGGGGGATTTAAGAATGAATTTTTCTTTGTTTGTTTCGAAATAGTCTGTTATTTCATCATTTGTTACAACAGTATCAATACGGGTTTTTACCAGTTCTTTTTCGTATGCGTAAATTAGCAAAGAGTGTTCATATTCTTCAACTTTTGATTTTATGTCGTCTGTTTGCTTTGCAGTTAAATTAAAGGCCGCTTTATTTAAGAGCACTTGCTTTTCTATCCAAATATTTTTTGCATTAATAATGTGGTTAACACTATCTTCTTTACTTAGGTCATTCGGAAGGCTTTTGTAAATATCCTTTAAATATAATTTTTTGCCAAAAGCTTCCGCTAGAAGGCTCTCTTTGTCCGTTTGATTTGAATTACAGGATAAGATTACACAGCTTAAAGCCACTAAATATGTTGCTCTTAAAAAGATTGGAATGGATGGGCTCAATTTTAAAATTGACGGTTATTTAACTTTTGAAAGCACATCTTTATTTACCGAAACTTTATATTTTTCTCTAAGTTCCTTAATCCATTCATTTTCTAAATATGTTTGGTATTGAGATGTAATAATTCCTTTTGCTTCTTCCAGTTTTTTAGGTTGAGCTTCTATTATTTCGGTTATATTGGCAAAAAAGACTTGATTGTTTTTTTCAATATTTTCTGAAATACCTTTTTTCCAATCAATTTGCTTTAAAATTTCATTTTCGTCTTTTGAAAATACTCCTGAATTTATATTTACATTTAATTGAGATTCCGCATTAACTTTAGTTAATATATCTTCATTGCTAATTTTATCTTTATTTAATTTTTTAACCATTTTTTTTACTTGTTTGGCTATAATTTGATTTGAGCACTGATAAACACTTGCTTTAGCTCTAGTTGGCCACATAAATTGATCTTTGTTAGCTTCATAAAAGTTGGCTAAACCTGCGGAGTCAGTTACCGCTTTGGTCCATATTTTTTTATCCATTAAATCAAATAATAGAATACCGTCTCTGTACTCTTTAGCAAGTAATTTATAAGCAATATACTTGTTATTAAGGTTGCTTTCTTCAAAAGATATGATAACATCTTCAACAAATTTGTTGTAAAGTAAGTCTAATTGTTTTTTAATTGCAGAAGGAGTTTCAACACTTTTGAAATTACCATTTTTCTTAACGTACTTAACAAAATCGTTTTGCGTATATGTTTTATTGGTTTTAGAATACTTTTCATCACTTATTGAGAATAACTTGTCTGTATACTTTACCAAGGATATTTCAGTAATTTTCTTTTTCCCAATTTCATAAGTAAGTGTTGTAATAATATCTGATTTAGAGTTATCTATTTCAGTAAAGTTGTATTCTTCTTTCAACTTTGTAATTAGCGATTCTCTACTTTTTGTGCCTCTTCTATCTCTTTGTACTTTTTGTTTTATTTCATTCTCCATTTTATCAAAAGACTCTAATTCTTTTTTCGAAAGTCTTTTAATAATGTGCCATCCATAATCTGTTTTAACTGGTTTTGAAATGTCTCCGTCTTTTTTGAGTGAAAATGCAGCATCTTCAAACTCTTTAACCATTTTACCTGAAGTAAAAGCTCTTAATGCCCCCCCTTTTAATGCCGACTGTTTATCGTCTGAGTATATTTTCGCTAATGAATCAAACGCCTGTCCTTCATTTAATGAGGAATAAATTTCATTTATTTTTGCTTCAGCATTCTTTTTTTGTTCTTCGGTAGATTTTTCATTTGACTTTATCATTATATGGGCAGTAGAAATTTCGCCTAGTGATTTTCTTCTGTCCCATACTTTAATTATGTGATACCCATAGGATGTTCTTATTGGCTCAGATATTTTGCCTACTGGAGTGTTATAAGCTCCTGATTCAAAAGGGTAAACCATTTGAAATGCTGAAAAATAGCCCAGGTCTTCAGAAATAATATTTTTATCTCCTTTTCGTTCAATTTGTGCTTTTACAGTATTAAAGTCTTCCTTTTTTTGAACAAGTCTTTTCCTATACTCCATAATTTTATTGTATGCTTTTAGAGTATCTACAGGGGATGCATCGGAGGCTACTTTAACAAGTATATGGCTTGCTTTGATATCTTCTTTTAGTCGGTTATAAGCTTCTTTTATTAAATTAGTATTTACTTCTGAATCAATAAGGTAAGGTTTAGAAAGTTGTTTTTTATACCCATCTAACTCTTTTTTGAAGGATTGTAGAGTATCTAAGCCTAAGCTTTCTGCCTCTTTTACTTTTAATTTATAATTTATAAAAAGCTCTAAGTATTCGTCTTTATTTTTTTGTTCTGCAGTTTCAATATTATTGTTTTTATTGTAAATATTTTCAAATTCAGATAGCATGATGCTTTCATTGTTAATTGTCATTAACACTTCATCATTTTGAGCTATACTCATTGTACAAACTACAATTGATAAAAGAGAGAAAAATATACTTTTCATATTGCTTTAATTTTAAAGTACAAAAGTACTAATTTTCGATCAACTTTTGTTTTTATACTTCTCGTAAAGTTGTTCATAATTTTTATTACATATTATGGTTAAGCTGTTTTATTCATTGCAATTATTATGCACCATAACCGTTGCTCGATAGTGTGTGGTAATTTTATGAGGATTAAGTTTTAGATCAAAAAAAAAGCCCTACAAGAGGGCTTTTTTTAGGCTTGGGCAGGAGGCCCAAAGTTCATCGGAATTGGAGAGGGGTTGTCTTGATCCCTTATTTCTCCAAAATTAGATTCAAATTTTGAAATATTGTCTTTCAGAGCTCTAAGTAATCTTTTGGCATTTTGAGGCGTAAGTATAATTCTAGATTTTACTTTAGCTTTAGGTGTACCATGAATTATTTTTATAAAATCAACAACAAATTCTGAGTTAAGATGTCCAACAACTGCTAGATTAGAGTATATTCCTTCAGCTACATCCTCACCTAATTCAATATTTAATTGTTTTGGATTTTCTTTCTTTTCGCTCATATTACAATTATTCCGCTACTTCAACAGTGTCTACAGTGCTTTTAGTTAATTGATCGTACTCTTGCTTAGACCCTACAATAACGTTTCTATAATCTTGTAAACCTGTTCCTGCAGGTATTAAATGACCAACAATAACATTTTCTTTAAGTCCAAGTAATGGATCTACTTTACCTCTAACAGCTGCTTCATTCAATACTTTTGTTGTTTCTTGGAAAGAAGCTGCAGATATGAAACTATCTGTTTGAAGTGAAGCTCTTGTTATACCTTGAAGAATAGCGCTTGATGTTGCAGGAATAGCATCTCTAGACTCAACAGCTTTTAAATCTTTTCTTTTGAGTGCAGAGTTCTCTTCTCTTAATTTTCGAGCGCTGATAATTTGACCTGGTTTAAATGTAGCAGAATCACCTGGTTCAACAACTACTTTTTTACCAAATAAGTTATCGTTTTCTTCCATAAAATCAACCTTATTTGCTAGTTGATTCTCTAAGAAGATAGTATCACCTGGATCAACAATTTTAACTTTTCTGAGCATTTGTCTAACAATTACCTCAAAGTGTTTATCGTTAATTTTTACACCTTGTAAACGATATACTTCCTGTACTTCATTAACTAAATACTCTTGAACAGCAGTTGGGCCTTTAATAGCTAAAATATCAGCTGGAGTTATTGCTCCATCAGTAAGTGGCATACCTGCTTTTATAAAATCGTTTTCTTGAACAAGAATATGCTTAGAAAGATTTACTAGGTATTTTTTAATTTGCCCAGTTCTTGATTCAATAATAACTTCTCTGTTACCTCTTTTTATTTTTCCGAATGTAACAAAACCATCAATTTCAGATACTGCTGCTGGATTTGCTGGATTTCTTGCTTCAAAAAGTTCAGTTACTCTTGGAAGACCACCAGTAATATCACCAGTTTTACCTGCTGATCTTGGTATTTTAACAAGAACTTTTCCAGTTTCAATTTTCTCACCTTCTTTTACAGACATGTGAGCTCCAACTGGTATGTTGTACGTTCTTAGTACTTCGCCTTTTTTATCAAGAACTTTAATAGCTGGGTTTTTCTTTTTATCTCTTGTTTCTGTAATTACTTTTTCTTTAAATCCGGTTTGTTCATCAGATTCTTCTCTAAAAGTAACACCTTCAATGATATGTTCGAATTCTATTTTTCCAGGGAATTCAGAAATTATTACTGCATTATATGGATCCCAAGAACATAATTCGTCTCCTTTTTTAACTGTTGCTCCATCTTTAGTGAATAATTCTGAACCGTACGGAATGTTGTTATTTTGAACTACAATACCCGTATTTGGATCAACTATTCTCATTTCTGCAGAACGTCCAAGAACAATATTAGAGATAGATCCATCAGATTCTTTTCTCTCAATTGTTTTAAGTTCTTCAATTTCAACGTTACCGTCAAATTTGGCAATGATTTTTGATTCGGTTGCGATGTTTGATGCAGTACCACCAACGTGGAATGTACGAAGTGTTAACTGTGTACCTGGTTCACCAATTGATTGTGCTGCGATAACACCAGCTGCCTCACCACGTTGAACCATTTTTCCTGTAGATAAGTTTCTACCGTAACATTTACTACATACGCCTCTTTTCAACTCACAAGTTAAAACTGATCTTATTTCAACTTCTTCTAAAGGTGATTCTTCAATTTTTCTAGCCGTTTTTTCATCTACCTCTGTTCCGGCCTCTATGATAATCTCTCCATTTAATGGATTAACTACATCATGAACGGTTGTTCTACCTAATACTTTTTCGTAAAGTGACTCTACAACCTCTTCATTTTTCTTAAGTGCCTTGGCAACAAGTCCTCTTAAAGTACCACAATCTTCATCAGAGATGATAACATCTTGAGACACATCTACCAGACGTCTAGTTAAATAACCAGCATCTGCCGTTTTAAGTGCGGTATCTGCAAGACCTTTACGAGCACCGTGTGTTGATATAAAGTACTCAAGAATTGATAATCCTTCCTTAAAATTAGATAAAATTGGATTTTCAATAATTTCTCCTCCAGAACTAACAGCACCAGATTTTCTTGGCTTAGCCATCAGTCCTCTCATTCCTGAAAGCTGACGAATTTGCTCTTTTGAGCCTCTCGCACCAGAATCAAACATCATGTATATAGAGTTAAAACCTTGATTATCGGTTTTAAGTGTATGCATTAATGTCTTTGTAAGTTTAGCATTTGTATGTGTCCAGATATCAATAATTTGATTATAACGCTCATTATTTGTTATAAGACCCATATTATAGTTACCCCAAACTTCTTCAACTTGAGTGGCCGCTTTATCTAATAAAATATCTTTTTCCGGTGGAACAATTACATCCTCAATATTAAATGATAATCCACCTTTAAAGGACATGTAGAAACCTAGCTCTTTGATATCATCTAAGAACTTAGCTGTTTTTGGAACGCCACATGCTTTGAATATTTCACCGATTGTATCTCTTAATGACTTTTTGGTTAATACTTCATTAATAAAGCCCATTTCCTTAGGAACAACCTCATTAAATATGACTCTACCAACTGTTGTCTCTATTATTTGTGTGCTTGATACACCGTCTCTATCTTGAACTGTTGCTCTAACTTTAATATTTGCATGAAGTTCTACTTTCTTCTCATTGTAAGCAATTGTAACTTCTTCTGGAGAATAAAATGTAAGACCTTCACCTTTAATAGTTCTTGTTTCATCAGATTTTCTAGACTTGGTCATATAGTAAAGACCAAGAACCATATCTTGTGAAGGAACTGTTATAGGAGCACCATTTGCTGGGTTAAGAATATTGTGTGAAGCTAACATTAGAAGTTGAGCTTCAAGAACCGCTGCATGGCCAAGTGGTAAATGTACTGCCATTTGATCACCATCAAAATCGGCATTAAATGCTGTACATACCAATGGATGTAGTTGTATGGCCTTTCCTTCAACTAATTTTGGTTGAAAGGCTTGAATACCGAGTCTGTGTAGGGTAGGGGCTCTGTTTAGTAAAACAGGATGACCTTTAAGTACGTTCTCTAAAATGTCCCAAACTACTGGTTCTTTTTTGTCAACTATCTTTTTCGCAGATTTTACAGTTTTAACAATACCTCTTTCTATCAGTTTTTTGATAATAAATGGTTTGAAAAGCTCCGCAGCCATTCCTTTAGGAAGTCCGCACTCATGTAATTTTAATTCTGGTCCTACGACAATTACAGAACGTGCCGAATAATCAACCCTTTTACCAAGTAAGTTTTGTCTAAAACGCCCTTGCTTACCTTTTAGACTATCGCTCAATGATTTTAAAGCTCTGTTTGATTCTGTTTTAACAGCACTTGCTTTTCTTGAGTTATCAAATAAAGAATCTACAGATTCTTGAAGCATACGCTTCTCGTTACGTAAAATAACGTCTGGGGCTTTAATTTCGATAAGTCTTCTTAAACGATTATTTCTAATTATTACTCTACGGTATAAATCATTTAAATCTGAAGATGCAAATCTTCCACCATCTAAAGGAACTAGTGGTCTTAATTCTGGTGGAATAACTGGAACAACCTTTACGATCATCCATTCAGGCTTATTTACTCTACTAACGTTGGCAGCTCTAAATGCTTCAACTACTTGTAGTCTTTTTAAGGCTTCGTTCTTTCTTTGTTGAGAAGTCTCTGTATTAGCCTTATGTCTAAGATCAAAAGAAAGAGAATCTAGATCGATTCTTGAAAGTAAATCGTAAAGTGCTTCTGCACCCATTTTAGCGATAAACTTTTCTGGATCAGTGTCATCAAGATATTGATTTTCCTTTGGTAACGCATCTAGAACGTCTAAATACTCTTCTTCAGTTAAGAATTCAAGCGTACTTAATTCTTCGCCATTCTTGTTTCTTGCTGCTCCTGGTTGAATAATTACATATCTTTCATAATATACAATAGAGTCTAGCTTTTTTGAAGGAAGGCCAAGAAGGTATCCTATTTTATTTGGAAGAGATCTGAAGTACCATATGTGTGCAACTGGAACTACTAAGGAAATATGACCCATTCGTTCTCTACGTACTTTTTTTTCTGTTACTTCAACACCACATCTGTCACAAACAATTCCTTTATAACGTATTCTCTTATATTTACCACAGTTGCATTCCCAATCTTTTACTGGTCCAAAAACTCTTTCACAAAATAAGCCTTCCATTTCTGGCTTATATGATCTATAGTTAATTGTTTCTGGTTTTTTAATTTCGCCTCTTGACATCTCCAGAACTTGTTCTGGAGATGCGAGACTAATTGAAATACTTTTAAAAGAACTAGTTTGGTTTCTTTTGTTATTTCTAGTATAACCCATTTATATAAATATTAAATATCTAAAATTTAGTTTAACTCAATGTTTAAGCATAGACCTCTAAGCTCATGCAATAACACGTTGAATGATTCAGGAATTCCTGGTGTAGGAAGATTTTCTCCTTTAACAATCGACTCATATGTTTTTGCTCTACCAACAACATCATCTGATTTGACAGTAAGAATTTCTTGAAGGATGTTAGCTGCACCAAATGCTTCTAGTGCCCAAACTTCCATTTCACCAAATCTTTGACCACCAAATTGTGCTTTACCACCTAATGGTTGCTGAGTAATTAATGAGTATGGTCCGATAGATCTCGCATGCATTTTATCATCAACTAAGTGATGAAGCTTAAGCATGTAAATTATACCAACTGTTGCTGGTTGATCAAACTTATCACCTGTTCCACCATCATATAGTTGGGTACGACCGAATTTTGGGATTTTTGCTTTTTCAGACCAATCTTTAATTTCTTGAACACTTGCTCCGTCAAAAATTGGTGTTGCAAATTTAACTCCTAACTCTTTTCCTGCCCATCCTAAAACCGTTTCATAAATCTGTCCCAGGTTCATCCTTGATGGTACACCTAATGGATTTAAAACAATATCAACTGGAGTTCCGTCTTCTAAGAAAGGCATATCTTCTTCACGAACTATTCTTGCAACAATACCTTTGTTACCGTGACGACCCGCCATTTTATCACCAACTTTAAGTTTACGTTTTTTAGCAAGGTAAACTTTTGCTAGTTGAACAATACCAGTCGGTAACTCATCACCAACCATGATATTAAACTTCTTTCTTCTGAACAAGCCTTGAATATCGTTTCTCTTTAGATTGTAGTTGTGAAGTATTTTTCTAACTAATGTATTTACTTCATCGTCTTTAACCCAATCGTATGGATAGATATTGGCATAATCGATATTAGAAAGCACTTTTTTACCAAGTTTGGTTCCTTTCTTAACGATTTCTTCGTTAAAGTTATTTCTAATTCCAGGTGTGGTTTTCTTATCAAGAATTGTGTGTAGTTTTTCAACTAGTTCATCTCTTAATTTTGTGAGCTCTGCGTTGAGTTCAACGTCTATTTTAGTAACAACTTCTTTTTCTTTGGCTTTGGACTTTCTGTCTTTAATGACTCTTGAAAAAAGTTTTTTATCTACAACAACACCTTGAACAGATGGAGAAACTCTAAGTGAAGCATCTTTAACATCACCGGCTTTATCCCCAAAAATAGCTCTTAAAAGTTTTTCTTCAGGAGTAGGATCGGTTTCTCCTTTAGGAGTGATTTTTCCAATTAGAATGTCACCTTCTTTTACTTCCGTACCAATTCTAATGATTCCATTTTCGTCAAGGTTTCTCGTAGCGTCTTCGCTAACATTGGGAATATCAGAAGTTAATTCTTCTAAGCCTCTTTTTGTGTCTCTTACGTCTAATGTATGTTCTTCGATGTGTATTGAGGTAAAGATATCTTCTTTAACTATTTTTTGAGAAATAACGATTGCATCTTCAAAGTTATACCCTTTCCAAGGCATAAATGCCACTTTCAAGTTTCTTCCTAAAGCTAATTCTCCGCCGTCTGTAGCGTATCCTTCACAAAGCACTTGTCCTTTTAAAACTTTGTCTCCTTTTGAAACGATAGGTCTTAAACTTATTGATGTGCCCTGGTTGGTTTTGCTAAACTTGGTTAATGAGTAGGTTTTTAGATTTTCACTAAAACTAGCTAACTCTTCTTCTGGAGTTCTATTGTATCTTACTTTAATTGTCTTTGCATCTACATATTCAATAACTCCATTTCCTTCGGCATTAAATAGTACTCTGGAATCTTTAGCTATTGAATATTCAAGCCCTGTACCAACGATTGGCGCTTCAGGATTCATTAAAGGCACTGCCTGACGTTGCATGTTAGATCCCATTAGAGCTCTGTTGGCATCATCATGTTCTAAAAATGGAATACAAGAGGCTGCAACTGAAGCAATTTGATTAGAAGCTACATCCATTAAGTGAAGCTCATTTGGAGCAACAACTGGGAAGTCTCCTTCAAATCTTGCTTTAACCTTATCGTCTTGAAACTCTCCTTTTTCGTTGATAATTGCATTTGCTTGGGCAATTATCATTTCATTTTCTCCTTCTGCACTTAAGTAAACTGGTTCAACATCGAGCTTTACCTTACCTTTTTCTACAGTTTTATATGGAGTTTCAATAAATCCTAATTTATTAATCTTCGCATATACACATAGAGAGGATATTAGTCCAATATTTGGTCCTTCGGGTGTTTCAATTGTACATAGCCTACCATAATGCGTATAATGAACATCACGTACCTCAAAACCAGCTCTCTCTCTTGATAGACCACCGGGGCCTAACGCAGAGAGTCTTCTTTTATGTGTAATCTCAGATAAAGGATTTGTTTGGTCCATAAATTGAGATAATTGATTTGTTCCGAAAAACGAATTTATAACTGATGAAAGTGTTTTAGCGTTAATTAAATCAATTGGAGTGAATACCTCGTTATCTCTAACATTCATTCTTTCTCTAATTGTTCTAGCCATTCTTGCTAGTCCGACACCAAATTGAGCATAAAGTTGTTCTCCAACAGTTCTAACTCTTCTGTTACTTAAGTGATCAATATCATCAACATCTGCTTTTGAATTTACAAGTTCTATTAAGTACTTGATTATTTCGATTATATCTAGTTTAGTTAGGATTCTTGTATCAGCCTCTATATCTAAACCTAATTTCTTGTTTATTCTATATCTACCTACTTCACCAAGATCATATCTTTTGTCAGAGAAGAATAACTTATCGATTATACCTCTAGCTGTTTCTTCATCTGGTGGCTCAGAATTCCTTAATACTCTGTAAATGTGCTCAATAGCTTCTATTTCTGAATTGGAAGGATCTTTTTGTAAAGTGTTATATATAATTGCATAGTCAGCATTATTAACATCTTTTCTATGTAATAAAACATTCTTCGAACCTGATTCAAGAATTTGCTCGATAACTTCATCATCGATTACAACTTCTCTATCAACGATAACTTCATTTCTTTCGATAGAAACAACTTCTCCTGTATCTTCATCAACAAAATCCTCAAACCAAGATTTTAGTACTCTTGCTGCTAATTTTCTGTCTTTATATTTTTTCAATCCTGACTTGCTAACTTTTACCTCTTCAGCTAAATCAAAAATTTCTAATATTTCTTTGTCTGTCTGATATCCGATTGCTCTAAACAATGTCGTAACAGGTAATTTTTTCTTACGATCAATATATGCATACATAACATTGTTAATATCAGTTGCAAATTCGATCCAGGCTCCTTTAAAAGGTATAACTCTCGCTGAATATAGTTTTGTCCCATTAGCGTGGAAGCTTTGACCAAAAAATACTCCTGGAGATCTGTGCAGTTGTGAAACTATAACTCTTTCAGCTCCATTTATAACAAACGAGCCTCTTGGAGTCATATATGGTATTGTACCTAAATAAACATCTTGAGTTATTGACTCGAAATCTTCATGCTCAGGATCGGTACAATCTAAAAATAATTTAGCTTTTAATGGTACTCCGTATGTTAATCCTCTCTCGATACATTCTGCAATTGTATATCTTGGTGGATCTACAAAATAATCTAAGAACTTTAAAATAAAACTGTTTCTAGAATCTGAAATTGGAAAATTTTCAGAGAATACTTTGAAAAGACCTTCATCTTCTCTGTTTTCGGGTGATGTGTCTAATTGAAAAAAATCTTGAAAAGATTTTAGTTGAATTTCCAGAAAATCTGGGAACTCTATTTTGCCTACTGAGCTTGCAAAATTGATTCTTCCGTTGGTTTCGTTCATAACGATTATTGCAATAACATTAATTTAAAGAGAATAGTATATACACAACAAACCCAAGCCGAGTTATTAGAAATAACTCGGATGGGTTAATTTTTGTTAATATGAAGTTGAATTACTTAACTTCAACTTCTGCGCCTACTGCTTCTAAATCTTTTTTAAGACCTTCTGCTTCTTCTTTAGAAACTCCTTCTTTTAGAGCTTTTGGTGCAC
>JAHDDQ010000174.1:0-220 GCA_020629275.1 Tenacibaculum sp.
TCTCTTCTTTAAAAACACCTTCTTCTGTATCGAAACCATTCGTTATAACATCAATATTACTATTAAAGGGTTCATATTTCTTTTTTGCATGGTTGCTAACCATTAAAACTTGATCCGCACTTCTTACTACTTTCTCTTCCATAGAGAAATGTTTTTTTCGCGCTCTTTTTGTTAATGGTAATAAATGAAAATAATCAATACTTGTCCAAGGATCCCTGAA
>JAHDDQ010000174.1:230-7602 GCA_020629275.1 Tenacibaculum sp.
GCAGATAACCATTAAAACTTGATCCGCACTTCTTACTACTTTCTCTACCATAGAGAAATGTTTTGTTAATGGTAATAAATGAAAATAATCAATACTTGTCCAAGGATCCCTGAAATCTGCTAACCATTTTAAACCTAAGTCTTTTTTTAGTTTAGCACCAATAAGGTGCAAACTGTGAGGCGGACCAGTAGTAATAATAGCATCTACATGATTATTTTCTATATATTTTTTTATTTTTTTTACTGCTGGCTTTACCCAAAACATTCTAGCATCTGGTATAAAATAATTAGCACGTATGTAAAGTAATATTTTAGCGAAAAAAGATGGATTAGGATCTAAAAATCCTGCACTCTTTTGTGCTTCGCTCTTTTTTAGTTTAGATACAATAGTATTCGGCTCGAATATAGGACATTTAATCACTTTTATTCCAGAGGGAATATCTGTTTTTAAAGTTTCATCGATAGTTGGATAATATGGATTTTCAGCAGTAAAAACTACAGGTTCAATACCAAAGTCTCTTAAATATTTAACAAACTTAAGCCAACGTTGAACTCCAGGTCCACCTGCTGGTGGCCAATAATATGTTACAATTAGTACTTTCACTATAAGTTTTTATATAGATTGATAAGTTGTTCGGATGTTATATCCCAAGTAAAATGATTTTTAATAAAGCTAATTCCTTTAGTTCCTAATGACTCTCTCAATGTTTTATCATAATATAAGGTGAGCAACTTATTTGTAAAGTCTTTTACATCTTCCGCAACATGGACTAATCCAGATCCGTGCTGCTCTACTACTTTCTTTTGGGCAGTTGCGTCGCTTACCAAGACAGGTTTTCCCATACTCATATATTGAAATATCTTGTTAGCATAGGTTGTATCATGATGAATATTTCTGTGCAGTGGCGATACGCATACATCTGAAATTTCTATCCAACTTCTAAATGTTTTATCATTCTGCCACCCCATCAATACTACCTTTTTTTGTAAGTTATATTCATTAATCATTCTCTCTAAATAACGACTTTCTTTTCCTACAATTACAAATTTAATATTCTTTATTTTTTCTTCTTTCTCAATACTAATGATACTATCAACTACAGTTTTTAATCCTCTTCTTGTTCCTGTATCTCCTAAATATAATACAATGAAATCTTCTGGTTCTTTATTAAAAGAAACTGGCAATGCTTCATTTCCTTCGAAAAACGAAGTACGTATTGTATTGGGTACTACTACTATTTTATCTTTATTAACTCCTACCCTATCTACTAATTCTTGTTTTGCATCTTCTGTGACTACCACCACCTTAGATGATTTCTTTACAAACTCCTCTTCCTTTTTTTTCCATTTTGAAATAGATATTAATAATTTACCAAGAGGTTTCTGAAGATGCGGATAAAATCGCATTATTTCTGGCCTATTTTCATGTAAATCTAATGTAGTCGGCAAATTCGCTTTCTTATTAGCTAAAAAAGCTGCTTCTGCTATTCTTATGTCATGAATATGAATAGCTTCAATTTTATTTTTTGTGATGAAATCTTTTATTTTAGACTTCATTAGTGTTGAATATAAAGGTATTGTATAAGCTAAAGCAGATAATTTATATTCTAATTTATTTGTTTTATATCTTCTGACTTCAATACCTTGAATATTTTCTTCTTTTTCTTCATTTCCATAAGTCAAACAAAATAAGAAAACATTATGACCAGATTTTATTAATTCTATGGCTTCATTCTCTACTCTTGGATCTGGTGGATATACATTATCCAATATCATTCCTATTCTCATGTTTTCTCGCTTCGTTCAGCATATACTGCATAATATCTAGGAGTAAACCTTCTTAAAATTGGTCGAATTCCAAATTTGCGAATAGGGTTAATCCATTTCTCAGTTTGCTTAATATTCCAACCTGATTTTTCTAAAAGCCAATCGAATTGCCAGTCTTCAAATTCGTGATAATGTCTGTCCCACATATCTGTTTTACTTCTGTAGGCAGAAGAAAACCATAGTTTTAATGGTACCGTAGTTAGTATTTTGTCACATTCTATTGCCCTGAGAACATTAAACGGAGCTATTAAATGCTCGAAAATTTCAAACGAAGTAACAGCATCTATTTTATAATTCTTAACAATTTCTGGAAGAAAATCTAAATCTTCTCCGTTGGTATTAAGAACAGTATAACCATGCTCTTCCATGATTTCGCTAAAAGGATTTCTAACTCCCAAATCTAAAATAGTTGCTGGTGCTGGAATTACCTTTTTGAGTAGATCTAAGGTTTTATTATATCTGTACTTCGGTAGTTTACTATACATCTGGTGATAATTTCTTTATAAAGATTTCTTTGTATTGAATGATTTCTTTGTGAAGAAAAACCAACCAAGAGGGATTAAGACTATTAGTATATAAAATATATTGGATATCATATTCCCTTGTTGAATTACTTGAGGCTCAAATTTAAAAGTAATAGCATGAGTTCCTTTTGGGATTTTCATACCTCTTAAAACATAATTCACTCTATAATGGGGTTGCAATACGTTATCAATATATGCATTCCATCCGTCTTTATAATATATCTCAGAAAAAACTGCGAATTGATCTTTACTTGACTTGCTTTCGTAAATTAAATGGTTGGATTTGTAACTTTTTAATGCAATACTAGCTAAAGAATCTTTTCCAAAACTAGTTTGCATGTTTTCAGCATCTTTCTTTCTTATAACAGCTTCAACTTTCGTGTTCAAACTATCTAATGCTTTAATTTCCTTATTGGCTGAATCAACTACCTTTAATTTTCTTATAAACCAGGCATTTCCATTGGCTTCTTTATTTTTTTGAACTTCGGTTTCACTACCGATAAAATACTTCGTATTCAACATGTTTAAAGCCTCCAAATTATTTTTAGCTATCTGGTATTCAAACAATTCAAGATATCTCATCATTTTGGCTGCATGGTAACCTCCTATAGATTTATGAAAATAAGAAGTTCGAGCTTCGTTCATTAAATTACCTGAAAAATTAGCCACTCTGTAATGTGAGGTATCTTTCAATATTTTTTTATCTGCTTCGTTCGCTGTAAATGGTTTCTCAACGTTTCTTGCTGAAGTAAAATCTTCCTTATTTACATAATTTAAATCTATTGTTAATAAATCAAAAAGTACTAACATTAGTAATACAAATAAAACTGGGAGCTTTTGTATTTTATTTTTTAGGAACATCCACAAAACACCGCCTGCAAATACAATTAAAATTATTGATCGTACACTATCATTGAACAACAATGACTTCCTGTCACTGATTAATGCTTCTATTAAAGTCGGAAGTTCTCTATATTGTTGATCTCTTAATCCTTCAAATGTAGACAACATATGCGCCATTAAAAACCCTAGAATTATTATTCCTCCACTCGTTATTACTGCATATTTTAATCTAAGTATTTTTTCTTCTGTAGTTAACTTGGAGGTAAAAAATTCATGTAGTCCAAGGATTCCTAAAATAGGTACACAAAGCTCTGTTATTACTTGTATTGAAGAAACAGCTCTAAATTTATTATACAACGGAATATAATCAATAAAAAAATTAGTTATTGCTGGAAAATTTTTTCCCCAACTCAATAGAATTGATAAACTTATTGATGCTAATAACCATTTTACAAATTTATTATTTGCTTTAAATATTATGAAGCATAACATCAGAACAATAAAAATCTCAACCAATGTTGTTGCCAATGGAAAATCTTTGGAATGTAGAAATAATCGTACTAGTATAAGAATGATTGATACTAATAAAGCACCTCCTTTCAAACTAAAAACACTAACTTTTTTTTCTGTATATTCAAATAAAAAGATGGCCAGTATGAAAAGAAAAAACACAACAACACCAATATAGGCTGGTGCTTCAACAATAGGCTGATCCCCCCAATAGGTTAACACTTGCTTAGCATAATCCTCTGCTACACTTGTTCCAGCATTTTCTTCTAAAACTTTGTAAAAATTTGAGTTTGGACCTAACTCTTCTACTGTTCCACCTCCCATGAAACGAGGTACGATAAGATTAAATGTCTCTAATTTACCGTAACTGTATTCTGTAATATAATTTTTATCTAACCCTGTTGCTTTCTCTTTAGGAGTTCCGTCTGGATTAATTGTAAGTTCTGACTTCCCTCTAGTACTATAATCTGCATATTCTTTTGTAGATAATAATCGTGAAGCATTGGTACCCAAACCTAAAAAAGAAGCGACGCATATTATCGCTACTTGCTTTGCAAATATTGGCAATGATTTTGTTTTAAAAGCTTCTAATGCTTCAACGACTCCAAGAATTAATAAACAAAAAACTAAGTAATAAGTCATCTGTATATGATTGGCTGCTATTTCTAATGCCATAGCTATTGCCGTTATTACGAAACCAAGCAGGTATCGCTTTTGGAAGACATATAAAACTCCTGCTATTACTGCGGGCATGTAAGCTATAGCATGGGCTTTGGCATTATGACCGGCTCCAAAAATAATTATTAAATAGGTAGAAAAGCCGAATGATAAACTTCCTAAAATAGCCAGTTTCCATTCTACCTTCAATGCCATCATTAGTAGAAAAAAACCTATAAAGTATAGGAACAAATAGTCTGCTGGTCTTGGTAAGAAACGTAATTTATAATCCAATTCTTTTATTAGATCATTAGGAAACCTTGCTCCTACTTGATATGCTGGCATTCCACTAAAGGCGTTTCCTATCCAATAAGGTTCTGACTTCTCTTCAGCTCTGAAATTATTCATTTCTTTAGCCATTCCTATGTACTGACTAATATCACTTTGCTTGATTTGTTTTCCACTTAAAACTGGATTAAAATACAATAATGCTGCAATAACAAATAAAACAATAGTACCAAGGTATGGTAAGTATTTCGTTAATTTCATAGCTAATCTATTTCTTCGAAGTCAATATATTCTCCAACAGAGTCGTTACTTCCATCTTTTTTGTTTGGTTTTTTATCAATTACCGTTTCTCCAACCTTAACGTCTGGTTTTTTAGATGCTTGATACTGTTTGCTGTATTTTTTTTGCATTTTCTCAACAGCCTTTCTCATTAAATGAGGAGCGAAGAGTTTTACTAGAAACTTAAATACGTAATAAACTAGTAATATGATGAGTAAAGTTCTTAAAAAATTCATTGGACCTGCTTGATGCATTTCTATCATAAAAATTATTTCACTAAAAACTCTCAAAAATAACAATTTGACACAAAACCTGACGTTAATAGTTTGGTAAACTTATATGATTAATAATTTTACTGTATGTTTGTAATAGTGTAAATTGTTTGCGTTGAATATGATTAAAAGAGTTTTTGGTATAGTTTTTTTATGTTGTTATACCACTATTGTAGCACAATATACTGAAGTTATTAATTCTAACAAACCTGGTTTTTCAGAAAGCCCGTATAGTGTTGGTGTTGGTGTTTATCAGTTAGAAGGTAGTTTCTTCTACCGAAAAGCTAACGCGGTACCTACTTTTAGTAACCCACGTGCAAGTGGTTTAGAATTACACTATCGAATGGGACTTATTGATGAAGCCTTAGAATTTAACCTTACAACTTCTATACAAGATAGCCAATTTGCCTTTAGTAATGTATTTGAATCTTCTTATGATGAAATCGGCTTAGGTCAACTTACACTTGGCGCAAAATACTTGGTATACAAACCAAAATACGCAGATAAATCAAAAGAAATTCGAAGTTGGAGAAAAAGGCATGCTTTTGATTGGAGAAGATGGATTCCACACGTTGCAGTTTATGGTGGTATTAATTTTGGTTCGGTTTTAAATGATTTTCATTCTAGAGGTGGTATTACACCTAAAGTTGGTGTTTTACTACAGAATGAGTTTTCTGATAAACTAAATGTAGTGACTAATATTTACTATAATTATATAGGTGGCGAATATCCTGAGTTGTCGTACATAGTTACTGGAACCTATAATTTAAATGAAAAATGGTCTGTTTTCGGAGAGCATCAAGCACTTTTCAACGCACAAGAAAAACAAAGTAACTTGGGTGTAGGAGCTGCTTATTTATTTAATGAAAACTTACAAATAAATTCATCTATAAGAGGTACGTTTCAAGACAATAGTCCTGGTGTATATACAAGTTTAGGAATTTCATATAGGTTAGACAGACATATTGATGATTTTGCAGAACTTGATGAATTTGGTAATAAGATAGAAGATGATGAAGTACAAACGTATAACAAAGGCTTTTTTGGAAGGTTAATCGATAAGATTAAAAATATATTCAAAAAGAAGGAAGACACAACGTATAAACCTGAAGGGGAAGACGCAAATACTAAAGATAAAGAAACCGATACACCTAAAGATGGTAGAGTACGTCAAAAATCAATTTTAGACGACCTTACCAAGAAAGATAAAAAAGCTAAGAAAAAGACCATTAAAGAGAAAAAGAAAGCTAGCAGAAAACAAAAGCGAAAAGAAGAAAAAGCAAAAAAGAAGCTTGAAAAGGAAAGAAGAAAAGAAGAAAAACGTAAGCTTAAAGAACAAGAAAAATTAGAAAAAGAAATTAAAGAATTAGAAGAAGAAATTAGGAAAGAAGAAGAAGAAAAAAAGAAAGAAGAGGAAAAGAAAAAAAAGGAGGAGGAAGAGAAGAAGAAAAAAGACGGAAATAAAAAAGATGAAGAAGATGAAAAAGATGACAACTAGATAATATACATTTGTTGTATGATTACATTACAGGAAATACAAACTAAAAAGGAAATGAAACAATTTGTTTTATTTCCTTTTTCTTTATACAAAAATAATCCTTATTGGGTACCTCCTATCATTAAAGATGAAATCGACAGTTTTGATAAAACTAAAAACCCTGTTTTTGATAATGCCAACGCTTACTTTTTTGTTGCAAAAAAAGACGCTAAAATTGTAGGTAGAATAATCGCTATTATCAATACATATGAAACCCAAAAACAGGGTATAAAAAAAATGCGATTTGGTTGGTTTGATGTTATAGATGACTTAGAGGTAACAAAAGTCCTCATTAATAAAGTTAAAGAAATTGGAAAAGCAAATAACCTTGAATATATCGAGGGACCTGTTGGCTTTAATAATTTAGATAAAACCGGAGTCTTAACTGAAGGGTTTGACGAATTAGGTACCATGATTACATGGTACAATCATCCTTATTATAAGGATCATCTAGAAAAACTCGGTTTCGTAAAAGAAAAGGAATATTATGAGAATAAATTCCTGTTTGATAATATCAATATAACTAAATATGCCAAAGCAAGTAGCATTATAAAAAGACGATATAAACTTAAAGCTCTTAATTTCAAGTCAACCAAAGCGATTATGCCTTATGTAGATGAAATGTTTGATTTATTT
>JAHDDQ010000175.1:0-3856 GCA_020629275.1 Tenacibaculum sp.
AGCTATGACCTAATTGAACGTCTTTAGCTTCAAACTCATCAGATAAGTACTCAGATTTTTTGTCATTTTCATCAATGAAAAGATTCTTTACTTTTAAGAAAACATCTTCTTTAAAAAATAACCTTGGGTCTTCTTCCTTTCGGTTAGCATTCAAATCGGTTTCAGTCAATATTTCTGGTAATACTTCTACAAATGCAAAACGTCGTCTAATAGCATAATCTATTTGACCTACACTCCTATCTGCGGTATTCATAGTACCAATTATAAATAGATTAGGTGGCAGTGTTATTTTTCTATCTCCTTTAATTCCATACATACTATCTACAGCTTCACCCCTATACTCTAATGCGTAGATTAGTTCTCCTAATACGCTAGATAAGTTTGCCCTGTTAATTTCATCTATGATTAACACGTAGTTGTTTAAGGGGTCTTTTTGTATTTCATGATCATTGAATGTTAAATTTTCATCTTTTAGAAATTGTTGAAATAAATTTAATACTCTCACAAAATAACTTGCGTGTTGTTTCGCAAGACCCGATAAATTTTCATTTCTCTTCAAATCTTGTCTTTCTACATTACCATCTAAAAATGCTTGTTTAATATCCTTGAAAAGCATTCTATCGCCTCTTTGATTCCAACCGGCAGCTGGACTCTTATATCTGAAAGCATCTTCGTCAGTGTTAATCAAACCAACACTTTTTGTTAATCTATAGAAACCTTCATTATTCTCTATTTCTTCGTTAATCTTATCGACAAATAAGCTGAAGTATTCTTCCAACAATGCCTCTTTAGAAAAGGTGGTTTCGTCTTTGTAAAAATCATTATAATTTTTCAAAGCTTTGGACGCATAATCTGCTAAAATTCTATTCTCTGTTTTGTACTCTATTTTCCCAGCCTCGTTATTCTCTACGGTTATTCCTCTGACAAAATCTTCATATGTATAAGATGGATGGAACTGAATAACCTTATAATAATCTGCTATTTTCTTTTTTGCAACAATAGATTGCTCAATAGCCTTATTTTCAAACAGATATTTGGCTATGGCTGCCTCATAAGAATCAAAGCCGTTTCTTTGTCCTCCAAGCCATAATTTTTTATTATAAGCTCTTATGATGCCTGCATATGGAATATCATAAGTACTTCCAGAATTAAGTGTTACGGTACATCTGTCGCTCTGTACATTTGAAATACCATAACTTTTTCTACCTGATGAGCTAGAAATTTGTTTTACATTTTTAAGTTGCTCTCTGATGTAGGAATCCGATAAGAATAAAAATGAATCAGAATTTGTCTCATCTTTTACCTGACTATTATCTTTAGTTATAACTTCGGCAATTAATTTTGCCAATCTAGTCTTACCTGTTCCTGGAGGACCTTGAAGTATAATTTGTTTTTTATGATGAAGTAAATCTATATATTGTTTCATGATTGAAGATGAATCATTAGTAGTGGAATTCTCGCTTTTGCTATTTGGGTTCTTGAAATAATCGAAAGTCTGCCACGGATAAGAAATTAAATCCATAAAATTTATAGATGGATTATGCTTTTTATAAAAGCCGTTAATAGCATGACTATCCTTGAACCAATTGTTTTGATATTCAGGAAGCTCTTCTTCAATGTTATTATGTATATAGTAAAAAAGTTCTTTAAGGCTATCATCCTTAACAATTGTTGATAGATTATTTGGTTGTAGCCCAGCAATTACCCTATACGTAGCAGCTCTTCTATCTTGTGCTGTAAACCTTCTAATGAGATCTTTAACTTGTTCGTACGTCTCCCATTGAGGTTCATCTTGGTTATCTGCAATAATTTTCAGCAAAGGACCTAGTTCTGCCCAATTATTTTTTATTTTAGATTGTTCCTCTTTTGTAAAATACCCTTGTTTTAAAGACGATACACATTGATTATTCGATTTCTCAAAGAATTCAAAAAACACTTCAGAATCCCAATCATCCCAATTTTCTTTGGATGAAGCTTCGAAGATAAACTTTGGAACATATTTTTTATAGGAGTTTACCCATTCGCTCCAAACTTCAATTTTACTAGTTAATTCTTTTAGTTTCATAGTTAAATATATTGTCTGGCTTCAATTTCAGCTCTTGCCATAACAGAATCTCTTAAAAAACCATCGAGAACAGGTTTTCTAATAAAGGACAGTTGTAATTTTTCATCAATTTCTAAAGCTTTTAAACAAGCAGTTTTTCTTATTGGTTCATTAAGTATAGACATGTCTCTATCATTCATAAATTCCCAATAAAATCGATACCATTTTTCAACTCTACCTTTTACAAAATCTTTATATCTAATATCAATATCATAAATGTTCTTCCAAGATGCAATTTCGTTACTCTTTAACTCTGGACTAGTATAGTTTATATTCCAAATAATATCTTCAGGGTTTGAATTGTCGGTTACTATATTAAATGCAACTGTTAACTGTTGATGGTTAAAATTGAAAGGATAAAATATATAACCTGAAGATACTCCTAATGTATCTTTTTCTCCTTTAACATCTGGGGAGTTACATTCTTTACAAGACAATACTAGGTTTTCAAAATTAACTGAAGAAAAAGGATATAATGCTTTTGGTAAAAAATGATCATATTGATCTCTAGTCTTGGATTCTGACATCTTCAACTCTCCAATGCCGCAAGTAGGACAAAGTGTTATGTTTCTGTTCTGTCTTCTGAATTCGTTAAAATGCTCTCTTAAATGTGTGTTATATTTGTCGTTAAAACCATTACCATCCAAAACTTGATTATATAAATTAATAAAGAAATCACGTAAAATTTTCTTTAACCCTTTTACGGAATTATCTAATTTAATAGGTATAATACTCCCTTCACAAATCTCTAAAATCTTATTACTGTCTCTAATTTGTTTAATAATTAAAGATCTAGAAGGTTGATTTAACCTTTTAAGTACATTATAAATTTCAATTAAAGGTTTTTTAACTATTTTAGGATGTCTACTAACTATATCATTAAAATCAGTTTCAAAAAAATTATTTTGAAAAGGTCCTGATTCAAATTCAATTGTATCAAAAAACTGCATTACATGTTTATGCAACATGATATGACAACTGATTAAATATTTATATGATTTAATCATTCGCTTTATTTATTTTATTCTCTTTTAATATTAATTCCCTGAATAGAAGTACTTTCTCAACTGATTCACCTAAAACCCTAGTTTCTTCTTTAGCTTTTTTAATTTCATCGAGCGTAGTAAGTGGCATTTTTTTTATTTTTTCTATAACATCTAATGATAGTTTTGATATAGATGCTGATTTACCAAATATTTCCTCAGTTATTATGTTTACAGATGTCCCAAAAGTTCTTATTCCCTTTTCTTTTGCCGTTTTATGTACAACTTTATTTTTTTCTTTATCAAAAATAATTACGTTTTCAGGCTGACAGTCAGAAATAATAAAAGGGGAATGTGAGGTTATTAGTAAGTCTCTTCTATTATCTAAACCTTTGGAATAATCTTGTAGTAGACAATCTTTTAGAGTAGAAATAAAATTAGATCTCCAATCTGGATTAAAATGAGTTTCTGGTTCGTCTAAAAGAAATAAAGAATTAGTATCTCTAAATAACAAACATAAACCTATTGAATGGATAAATTGATATTCGCCATCTGATAATGATTTAGTATATATAATTTCATCTATATTTTTCATCTTCAAAACAACATCCTTAAACTTGAATACACGTTCATTATCGTATGGTAAAGGAATGACGTCTTGATTTATATAAATATTCTTAGAATTATAAACTTTCTTTTTAATACTACTTGGTGTCTTATAATTATTTAAGTTTAGCAGTACTTGAAAGGTTGTAAATAATTCAAAAGC
>JAHDDQ010000175.1:3866-7577 GCA_020629275.1 Tenacibaculum sp.
TAAAATAAGAAGTTGTACTACATGATTTTAACTTTTCAATTGAATTGGTAACTATTGAAGTTAACTCTCGCTGAGTTTTATTTTTATTACTTTTATCTTCATTGGAGAGTGTTCTAATTACATCCTTATGCGCCTTTTCAAATATATTTTGTTTTATAACTAATCTAAACGATTTGATATCTTCTAGACCTATTTCATCTCGAAATGGCTTTAAGGTTTCTTTTTCCCTTAATAAATATATTGATAATAGAATTGCTTGATTATAATATTCATCTAAATAGACAAATCTACTTTCTGGTTTGCTATAGTCTAAATCTTGAATCAATCGGAATAAGTATTCATCATATTGAATAAAACGCATTTTAAAAAAAGGAAGATTGATTGTTTGGTTTTCACCTGAAGAATAAGCAACAATAAAATCTGGTAAAAAACCTTTTACGTCCTTTCGTTCCAATAATGTGTTTTTAACTCCCACACAATCTTCTCTATTTATCCAATAAACTTTTGGTACCTTTTTATGTTCCTTAATAATTTTGATGTGTGCATCGTATCCAATATTATACTCTTTGCTAAACTCTCTTCTTGAATAATCACCTTGTATATAGTATAAATATTCTAATTCAAAAGCCTCAGGATTAGAGTTTTCCGAGAAAAAACCCTCTGTATGCACATGATTAAAATCTCCTTCACCATCAAACCCTAAAGGTTTAAAATCCAGGTATATACATTCAATATGGTAAAATATTTCTGCTAATACTTCTAAAACATTAGATTTACCAGAACCATTTCTACCTACTAGGCAATAGGGCATAAAGTCCCACAACTTATCACTATTGGATGCGTTAAGAAAATCAATTTCAAAGCCAGATTGCAGGCTTCTAAAAGTACTATTTAGTTTAAGCCTTAAAAGCTTCATTTGTTAGTTTTAGTTTCAGGGTATTATCAGTTTCGTCAAAAAAGCGTTTAATTAAAGGAGGTTTAGCTTCAATAAAACTAAAAATATATCCTTTCCAAACTTCATAATTAAAATCTTGTCCTTTTGGTATGAAGTATGAATTGAATTTAGATTCAACATCTGCTAAAGTGAATTCTTTATTTTTGAAATTATCTTTTAAATAAAATTGTATGAACAATTTTTCATTTATAAAATCTGTTTCGATAGAATAATCATCTGCATAATTCCTCATTTGCAAATCAGTTGGCATCCCTATAAAATCTAAATAAGTAATATTAGTAATATCACGTTTTCCTTTTGGTCTAGTCTTTAAATCGTCTAATTCTTTTTTAGAAAATTTAGGTTTTCTATCTTTCTCTTTTGGTAGCTCGAAAGACCCTGCTATAGGCATTTTAATATCTATAACAGAATCTAAATTGCTGGATATTTTAACCTTACTCAAATCTAACTCACCTTTAAAAGCTTTTTGGTTAAGACTACCATATAAGTTTTCTAATTCTTGCAAATGATTATTATAAGATATTTTTAATTCTTGAATCTGATTAAAAATTATTTCGAATTCTTTTTGCTCTTTTATTTCCGGCATATAAATGTCGAAATTTTTAATATCCTTAAAGGTAAGTCCAGATTTAACCCCATCCTTATCTTTTTTTTGTATCATCCGATTTCCAAATGGCATCGCAAAATAAAACGCTGCATATCGAGGATTTAGGCTTTCTTTGAGTCTAACTAACGCTAAATGTTGATTAATGTATGCTTCACCATATTCTATTGGGATAACAGCTGTCCTACCTAAATCTGCTGTTATTGAAATTAATAAATCTCCTTCTTTTACTCGAGTTCTAATGCTTTCGGCGCTTTTCGGTGGATTCACATTTTGTACGTCCTTTTCATTTAAAACTCCAAATCCTAAATTTTTAATTCTTAAAAATTTAGGACCGTCATCTGAATAATATTTCGCCCAACCACGAGAACCACTTGTCAAATACTCTATATGATTTTCGAGTATTTCTAGATTCTTTTTGTTCATTTCAATTGGATCCCCAAACATTTCCAAAAAAGTAGACTTCAACAACTCATCTAACAAGCCAATACTTTCTTTACGTTTTTGTATTAAACTTTCACAATTAGATAAAACTTGTGCTATGCGTTTTTGGTTATCTAGTGAAGGAAGTGATAAATTGAATTTACTTAAATCTTCTTTATTAAAACCAGCTTGAGCAGCTCTTCCTCCAATGTTTTGAATAAAATTTTGAAAAATTGGACCACGTAATAAAGCTAACAAGTATTGTTTGTTTAAAAGCTTTTCGTTAGGAATTGCTTTCATTATAGCAACATTGTAGGCACCTTCTAAGCCTGTTAGTATTTTACCTATTGACGCACCATATCTTCCAATTAATACATCATCCGTTTTACATTTTTTAAGTCTATTAGATTCTTTTACGTATTCAACATTGTTTTTTTCTCGTTGGGTGAAGTCACGAATCTGAAGCATTCGAACAAATCCATCTTCTTTGTTTTTTGACCATTCTTTTTTTGGTGGCTGAGAACCTCCTTGAAAATCACAAACATTAGTTAATTTATATTTTGTGACTTCCATCTAAAACAATTCCTTTAATTCATTCAATCCTTCAGAAATATCTTGTTCCAAACCTTTTTCAATGATCTCTCCATTAGCATTAAACTTTCCTAATAATTTTTCTAAAATTAAATCTGGTTTTTCATAGACTATTTCTTCAAAAACTTCTTCTTTATAGCGTGAAAAACTTAAATCGTAACCTTCTGCTTTAATCTCTTTTTTAGGTACAAAAAAGTGTTTACCTTTTCGGTCGTTTTCATTTTTGGTAGTTCTAATTTTATAATTAGTAATTATGTCTTGTAAATCGCCATAATCGTTATTACCTTCTTTATCTTTTAATTTAGCACGTTTATCATCTAAGGTATACCCATCGCTTTCCATATCGTAAAACCAAACGTTTTCGGTTTCACCTCCTTTGGTAAATATTAAAATGGCTGTACTTACACCTGCATAAGGTTTAAATGCACCACTTGGTATGGTAACTACTGCTTTAAGTTCCGATTTTTCAATCATTAACTTTCTAGCATCTACAAATGCTTTACCAGAACCAAATAAAACGCCTTGTGGTATTACAATACCAGCAGTTCCTCCCATTTTAAGCATGTTGTAAATACGTTCTATAAAAAGTAATTCCGTTTTAGTAGTTCTAAGGCTTAACTCTTCATGTATATCGCCTTTATCTACACTTCCTGTAAATGGTGGGTTTGCCAATACAACATCGTATTCGCTAGTTTCAAAGTAGCTTTTACTTAACGTATCTTTATAATCTATTTGTGGGCTTTCTATACCATGCATCATTAGGTTCATTAATCCTAAACGTACCATAGTTTGGTCTATATCATAACCTTGTAAACTGCTACCTAAAATTTCTTTAACATCTTCAGTTAATAATGCGCTTCGGCTACTGCGTATAAAACCATCTTCGTCTGGTTGTTGTTTCTCTTTTTCTTTATCTAACTGTGTTACCATATATTGGTAAGCACCTAACAAAAAACCTCCTGTACCACAAGCAGGATCTGCAATGCGTTGTCCTAGTTTTGGATTTACCAATTCCGCCAATAATTTTATAATATGTCTTGGTGTTCTAAACTGTCCGTTTTTACCTGCAGAAGCAATTTCGCCTAATAACATTTCGTATACGTCACCTTGAATATCTTGAAAATCTTGACCGTTTTGG
>JAHDDQ010000176.1 GCA_020629275.1 Tenacibaculum sp.
GTTAACACATCCCATAGGAACTCCCGCTGGTACAATTTTATTAACTGTATATGTACCAGGACTAGTAACAACCAAAGTCTCAGAGGTACCTACAATAGCTCCTGTATCGTCGGTCCATTCGTAAGATGCAAAACCAGATCCAGCAGTTAATGTTACACTTGCTCCACAAAAAACAACCTCTCTTGTGAATGAACACCCACTAGTGTCTATTAGAAAATTTGTTGATCCTGCAATACCAAAATTACATGCATCGATTCCGGCAACACTTGGTGCATTATTTACACTAACACCACCTTCCACTCCGTCATATCTGGCAAAAGCTTGATTCTCGACAACATTAGAACATACATCTCTTAATTGACTACAGTCTGAAACTACTCGAACATGAAACCTAATATTATGAATTGCTCCTCCTTCCTCAACTAAACTATCATCAACTTCAAACGTTAATTCACCTCTAAAACCATTAGCTAAAGTTGGTGGATCATAATTAGTTAACGTAACTCCTGCTGGTAATATAACATCAGAAGCTATTAGATCTACATTCTTAGGTAACCTATCGGTAATTATAGTGTTTGTAGCATCATCTGTTCCTACATTTTGAAAATTTACATTATACCATAAGTCACTACCTAAACCTACAGAAGCTCCTGCTAAATTATTACTACCTGGAGCAGAACCGTCATCAATACTTTTAACTAATTGTACAACTGGTTCTATAATTTCAATAGCCATTGCATTTAAGAATGGCCAGTATACATCACCACTTGTTGTAAATCTTGCGTCTAATGTCGTCTGCCCGTTTGCTATTCTACTATTAGCATTATTTATTATATTGAATAAATCTACATCAAAACCTAGTGTATTCTCACTATCAGGGTTTCTTGCAGTTAAAAAATTATCATATTGAGTGATGCTTCCATTGAAAAAATTTGAAGCTGGATTATTTGTAGGTGTATTAAGATTTCTATACGTTCCTCCTGTATCACGAATTTGGAATCTATCCCCTGTAATAAAGTTATCTCCCTCTAAAGCTGCTGTTAAAAATTGAGCTCTAACTGGACCTGAAGGAATCGTAGTAAAACCAGAAAAAGTTACCTCTGTACTATTAGAACCATCAATAGTTGAAAAACCATCAAATAATGATATATTTTTACTTGATTGTGTTGGGTCTTCATAAATAACAACTAAAACCCAACCTGCTGAACCTCCTAATCCATTATTTCGATCCCATCGTGTTGTGGCTCTGATATTTGCCGCGTAATAATCACCGCTTGGATCCGGATCTCCGGATACATTTGTTAACCCTTGTAACTGTGTAGTTACGTCTTTGAAACAAACATAAGGCCTTTGCGTAGCTATACCATTATCATAAATCACCTCATCTGCTGTGATGTCTTGATAATTTTGACCTGGTAATCTAAATTTTATATCTCTGTAATCTCCTTCTCTAGGTCCTTCATCATCCCAATTATTGTACGGATAAATACCTGCCCAATATAATCCAGCAAAAGCAACTCTAGAGCAATTATTAGGTAGGTTTAGTGTCGATTTAGATGACGAAAAGGTAGAACCATTCCCCGAGATTCCTTCAATATCATCTATGTCAATGTAATCCATATAATAATTCCCATTATTAAACTGAGCATCATTGAAACTTACAAAAAACGACCTACCACATCCATTTGTAGACGACACTACATATAAATCTTCACCAGGAGCATTGTTAGGATGTGGAACATTAGCATCAACATTACTGGTTGTTGGCGTATAAGTGAAATCCCTGTAACGATTTCCACAAGCATCTCTAAAAAGACGTGTTGTTGCACTTCTAGTATACCTAGTAAAATCTCGATAATCTCTGTTTAAAATATTATTACCAACAAAAGTAACATTACCTCTAATATTAATTCCGCCAGTTGCTAACCTTTGTGTGAACGGTACATCTGGCCTTCGCCTAGCCATTGAGCCATCTTTAGGTGTCTCTAAAAGTATAGGGGATACAATCTTTTTTGAATTGTAATTCGGCTGTTCTTTAGCTAGACTATCATCTTGTGAAAAAGAAAATATCGCTCTAAGTAACAGAACTGTGGTAAAGATTAGTAATTTTCTACTCATTGCTTTGGGGATTTAAAAACCTATGGTAAATTATTTTATATGGACTATATTCTTGTTATTATAATATGTTCCATTTAAATTATTCTTATATAATTTAATTGCTTCAGCTCTGTCATTTCCTTTATGGATATAGACATGTCTGTAACCTGTCTCTGGATTTATAAAATATCCAGCATTAATGTTATCATTCTCTAATTCATCTAAAAATTTATCTGCATAAGCTTTCTGTGAGAAAACATTTGCTACTAAATAATAACCTTCTTCTAAACCATCCATCATCTTCATTCTTCTAACTCTGGCTCTTCCTTGTGTCTTAGGCTCTTTAAATGTTTCGCCTTCAGCTCCTAAAGTTACTTTGATTACATATAACGGATCTTTCAGTGATCCTTCTGATAACGCTTTTAAATCAATTCCAAGCGTCTTATTTACTTCATCATCTCCTCCGTCGTCTTGAACTCCTTTTCTACCGCTATTTACTTTGTCTACGATCTCTTCGGCATCTTTTTTCCTTGCAAAACGTTCTACATAAATTACATATGTATCGTACTTAGGATCTTTTACATAACGTAATTTTATTTTACGCTTTTTATACTTACTTATTGTACTTTTTACCTTTTTGAAATCTTTAAACTGATCTATTGCTACATAGTACATAGTACCTCCTCCACCTCTACGAATAATATTTCGTTCACGCCAAGGTGTCTCCGTGCTTCTACGCAACGACTTGTCTCTGTCTTCTTTAGGTTCAGCTGACTGAGATTCAGATGGCTTAGGAGATCTAGGAGTTTCTCTTATTGTTTCTACTTGCTTTGGTTGATTTTCTAATAATTTCAGAATTTCATTAACCTTTTTATTTAATTTATTTATTGAATCTTGTGCTATTCTAACTTCGTCTGACAAATCGTTGTGTTCCGGATCGTCGTATACCTCTTCTCTTCGCTCAATAGCTGGTGTTACTGGCTTAGTTTCAGGAATAATAACTTGTACTTGAGGATTCTTTTGTCTCGAGATACCATCTTGTTCTGGTCTAAATCTTCGTTTAGCTCCAAATTTATATATCAACCCAACCTCATTAGTACCACCCAAGTTATCTTGTTTTTCATAAGCAAAACCGATACCTAATCGTTCAGAAATATGTATTCCTATACCAGCATTTAATCCAAAGACTTTATCATAACCTGCTTTTAACCAACCTGCTTTAGGTAAATTTACTAAAAAATTTCCAGCATATGAAAAACCATCTGCTTTTGATCTTCTTGCAATACCTAAACCTCTGATCGTTGTATTCTCAAATAATCCTGTTGCACTTTCAAATCCGTAAGTGTATGCAGCGTGTGCTGATATCGTTTTGTCTGAAAAAGGCGTAACAAATTCACTGTTCTTTAAATTAAAATCTCCGATATTCTCAAAAAATAATCCAACATCAAAATTACCAAACGAAACTGTGGCTGCTGGCTGGAAGACTACCACAGGTTTATCTTGGTAGTTATTAATCAATGGTTCAGGTCCATTTGTTAAGACTCTTGGCTGGTCCAAACCTCTTCTGCTGTAAAAAAAGTTGAATCCAAAAGTTAATTTTGTCTCAGCTCCTAACTGTAATTGATATGCATAATTAGCTACAGCTCCAAAATCTTTAAATGCTCCTATTTCTTGTTGAAAAACTGCAATACCAGCTCCAACATTTTCTCGCATTTTACCTGAGTAACTAAAAATATGTAATCTTGAGGCATCCTCGAATTCTATGTTAGAGCTTCTGCTTATTAACTCTAGTGTGTTATCGTCTCTATGTAATAATGAAAAAGTTGGCACCGTCATAAAGTTGTTAAACTTCATAAAGCTCCTCGATGAAAAACCGTTATATGCGTCTTCCCCTACAGACACTTGAGCTAAACAAACAGAGTTTAGCACAATTAACATCATTAATAAAGTAATTTTCTTTACCATATATTATTGTAAAATAGAAATAGTTCCTGCTTTAATTAAAAGTTCATTTTTAATGACTTTAAAATAAAAGATCGAACCATCTTTAATATTATTGTCTTCTGGCCAATTATTTTGATAATCGGTAGTATTTAAAATTTCTTTCCCCCTTGAATTAAAAATAATAACCTGTACATCTGGCTGAAAAGCTAATCTGTTTGGTAATTCCCATGTATCATTTGCACCATCATTATTAAATGGCGATACTACATTCGGAATAATTAATTTACCATCATCTTCTACTACATTTATTTCTCTTGTTGAATCACAATCTCCTACTCGTCCTATTAAAGTATAAACTCCCAATGAATTTACGGTCAATAATTCATTCGTAGACAACAGATTTCCGTCTGAATCATACCATTCATAGGCATCTGCTCCGCTGGCTTCAACGGTTACTGTTTCACCAGGCTCTAATATCGCTGTAGTAGACGGACTAACCTCCAAAACATCTTCATCAAATTCAATAACATCTACTGATGGCATATCTTTTTGACAATCAAATCCGTCAAAAGTCACACTATAAACTCCTATTTCGGTAACTTCTATTTGAGTTGGATCAGTAACTGTTAGCGCTACTCCGTCTTTAAACCATGTGTAGGTAAAACCTGTTACTGTATTTATAGATAACATTATTGTTCCTCCTGGACATAAAACATTTGATGGCGAAGACGATGTTATTACTTGATCAATTAAACCTAGCTTAATATCTAACGGTTCAGAATCAGAAGATAATGTTCTAATAGAAGCATTCAATGTGTAAGCTCCATTATCTAAATATGAAGCAATGTCTAATCTATCTGTATTGGCTCCTGGAATTGGTGTTCCATCTTTTGCCCATTGTAGTGTAAGTGAATCTATCTGGTCTTGAGTTAGATCATATGTATTACCATCAGTAGCCTCAGCTCTAATACCAACAATAGATAGAGTGGTTTCAGCAACTTCACATTCTATGTAGTCACTGCTAGGTCTTATTTCAACAATCAACTTATCAACTCCCAAAATTGTATACTCTGCTGATTTTTTAGACACTGGACACGTGGTAGAATTATCAGTTACTTCTGCACAATAAACCCCTGGTTCAAAAGCGTTATAAGTATCACCAGTAACACCAGGTATTTCTACTCCATCTTTAAACCATTTGATTGTTGGTGAATTTGCTCCGTGAGTGACATTAATTGGAATAGTTTCGTTAGGTAAGATAACTCGTATAGCTGGGGGTGTTATATCAACTGGAAAATCTATATCGGAACGCTGTTGAATCGTTACATCTTGAGAACGACTTAAACACGTACTTGGACCTACTTCAACATGATACACACCAAACTGATTGCTAACTGGTGTAGTATATTCAAAAGTATCTGCGCCTACAATTAAAACTCCATCTTTGTACCAATTATATATAAATAAAGGGTCATTAACATTAGCTGTTAATGTGTAAGTTTCATTAGCACAAATTTCAACCGTGTTATTCCCTTCAATGAGTACATTACCAGAATTTAGCTCCGTCACTAAAACTCTATTTGATCTCCCCGTTAAACCAGAACAGGTTCCATAGTTAATTTGAGCATAATATTCGCCTTCTTCTGATACCGTTATAGAAGTACCTGTTTCACCAGGAATAATTGTTAAATCTTTAAACCATTGATAGGTAAAAGTTGGATCGATGACATTTACAGAAATTTCTGTCGGTGATCCGTTACATAAAATCACATCTTCTCTATTGTTTAATATCAACGACTGTGACGTTCCGTAGTATGCTTCAAAAACTGTTGAAGGCGGGCTAAAAACTTCGGGGTTTGAAGATTTTATTCTAACCTGATAATTCCCAGCATATACATCAGTAGGCAAATCGAATGTGGCATTTACTCCAAAAAAACTTAAATTCTGCCCATTTATAGATGGGCCCACCTGTCTTGCATTTGTAAAATCTCCGTTTTCGTCTGAAATTTGTATTGAAAACTGATTGTTATTTGTTTGAAATTGTAATGTATTATCTTCGAATTCAAATGTTAAATTAAAATTATTAAAACTACTGCTTGCACACAATGCGTAAGGTGGAGTACTCATTGTTTCCACCTCAAGAACAGGCTTCTTTATTTCTTGAGAATAAAGAGCCATACCAGATAATAAAAGCAGGCTAACTAGAAGCTGCTTTGTATTTATTTTTAAATACTTACACATAATTGGCGGGGACCATATAATTAAATAACTAGTATACAAATAATGATACTAACATACAAATATATTTATTTTAAACTAAAAGTGTTAAACTTATTTGTAAAAATAACTCTATTATTTTATAATTTTTACAATTACAGGGCTTTGATGGGTATTTAAATTATAAAAAAACTAAAATTTTAACGCCATAGTTTTTCATAAAACATAAACACTATATATTAAATTAATACGTTAATTTTACTGAATTATTATATCGAATATACGAATGTTGAAGTATTTTTTAATTGTTACGTTACTTTTTAGTGGTAGTTTATTTTCGCAAGTTGGTGGTCAACGTATCTTTTCTTTTTTAAATACTTCAGCAAATGCACGTCAAACAGCTTTAGGTGGTAAACTATTAACTCTGGTTGATGATGTTGATCAACCTAAATGGAATCCTGCTAGTATCAATTTAGATCTTGATAGAAATCTATCTGTAAATTATACAAGTTACTTAGCTGATATCGCTATCGGATCTGTTTCTTATGCACATCGTTTTAACAGATATAGCGATACTTTTCATGCCAATGTTACTTATATAAACTATGGTGCTCTTATTGGTGCCGATGAAAATGGTAATGAAACTGGTAATTTTGGCGCCAGTGATTTAGCACTATCTGTAGGTTATGCGTTTCCTATCGCTACAACTAATATTCATGTGGGTGCAAATATTAAACTCATACACTCCTCTATTGCAAATTTTTCATCAACGGGTGTAGGTATGGATATTGGTTTTATTTATTACAATAGTGCAAAGCCTTATATCTTTTCCTTAGTTTTACGAAATATTGGTACACAGCTTACCGAATTTAATGCTACATCAGAGAAATTACCTTTTGATATTGCCATAGGAGGATCGTATTTGTTAGAAAATGTTCCTATTCGCTGGTATACAACTATAGACAATTTACAGCAATGGAATATTAGTGTTGCTAACCCCTCAAATAATACCTCTGACTTAGAAGGGAATACTACTGAAGAGAAAATTTCTTTTTTAGATAATGCTTTTCGTCATGTGCGAATTGGTGCCGAATTATTTCCCAAAAGAGCTTTTAACTTAAGAGTAGGTTATAATTTTAGACGTAGTAAAGAATTACAATTACAAAATGTACGTACGTTTGGTGGCATTTCTTTCGGCTTCGGATTACGAATGAATAGTGTTAAATTTAATTATGCTTACTCTAGATTTCATAATGCTTCGAACACAAGTACTTTTGGGTTGAGTATTGATTTAA
>JAHDDQ010000177.1 GCA_020629275.1 Tenacibaculum sp.
GCCTTCAGCAAGTCATGTATCTGGCTTTGCAGATGCTTTAGATGGGTTACAGTTACAGAAGGGTTTTATATGATTATGGTCATGAAAACTATCCCGATAAACCTATTATGGGTACCGAAAATCTAGCCCAATACCACGAGTGGAAATCTATTATGGAACGTCCACATATTTCAGGTACTTTTCTTTGGACAGGTATTGATTATATGGGTGAAATTAGAGACCCATGGCCTGTTCGTGTTCAGCCTTCTGGATTATTGAATTCTGCTGGGTTTAAAAAAGGCTCTTACCATATGATGAAAACGTTATGGAACGATGAACCTCATATTCATATCGCCACTCAAAACATAGAAAAATCACTTAATAAAATTGACAACAATGGTAATATAGCTGCTAAAGACTCTGAAAAGTGGAAACATGCCCTTTGGGAATGGCAAGATGTTAACGACCACTGGAATTACGATGAAAACGACATGATTTCTGTTGAAATCTATTCAAACTGTGATGAAATCGAATTATTTTTAAACGACAAATCATTGGGTAAAAAGAAACTTTCTGATTTTGAAGACCATATCTATAAATGGGGTGTTCCTTTTACTGATGGGGAATTAATTGCCAAAGGTGTTAAAGATGGCAAAGAAGTGTCTTCACAAATTATAACTGCAAGAAAAGCAACGCAACTTCAATTGACTTCCGAAGAAAAAACAATAAAAGCCAATAATTATGATGTGGCTCATATTATAGCGCAACTAACCGATGATGATGGCAATCCTGTAAAAACAGACGATAGAGAAATTACTTTCGAAATTAAAGGTCAAGCTAAATTATTGGGAGTAGATAACGGCTGGAAAAAAAGTGTTGAAAAATTTCAATCTAATAAAAGCACCACACATAACGGAAAAACACTTTTGATAATTCAAGCTACGGATAAACCTGAAACAGTAGAAATCATAGGGCATTCCAAATCTTTACCGGATAAAAGTATATTTATAGAAGTACAGTAAAATATAAACATGTTTTTGTTTCAGAATAAATTCAAATAATGACCATGAAAAATAAATATATCTTTTTACTTTTTAGCTTACTAATGTATATTACTAGTTCATCTCAAGATAGTAATTATGCTATAAGCGACTCTCATAACAATATAACTAAAGGATTTAAACTTGGCGATTTTCAATTACCTAATACCATAACACAGCCACCAGCTACAGAAACATGGGTTTTTGTTAATTCACATTCAGATGATTTTAATTATACTGGAAAGGGATCTGAATTTAGCAGTAAATGGAACGATACTTATTTCAATGGTTGGATAGGGCCAGGATTAACCGAATGGAATAGCTCAAATTCTGATGTAGCTGATGGTCATTTGATTATATCTGCATCACGAAAAGCAGGCACTGAAAAGGTAAATTGTGGTGTTGTTACTTCAAAAGAAATGATAAAATACCCAATCTATACTGAAGTTAGAGCCAAAATTGCCAACCAAGTTTTGTCTTCCAACTTTTGGTTTTTAAGTCCTGATGATGAAAGAGAAATAGATGTTGTTGAAGCTTATGGTGGAGACAGACCAGACCAAACTTGGTTTGGAGCAAGAGCAGCGACTAATACACATGTATTTTTAAGAAATCCAGATACAAATGCTATTATTGAAGATATCAATTCACAAAAAAAACACACGTTAGCAAATGATGAGCCATGGAGGAATGATTGGCATCTTTACGGAGCATATTGGAAAGACCCATTTACGATTGATTATTACTACGATGGAAATTTAGTTAGCTCTGTTAGAAAAACGGATATCAACGACCCTGAAAATTTAGGCTTAGATAGAGACAGTTATATGATTATGGATTTAGAAGACCATGCTTGGAGGTCTTTTAATAAGGACGAATCAAAACGTGTTAGAGCAACAGACGAAGAATTGGCAGATGAAACTAAGAATAAATTTTTGATAGATTATGTAAGAACTTATAAGCCTTCAGCTCCTTTTGATAGCGGACTTATTAAAAACGGTTCTTTTAACCAACCAACTCTAGATAATTGGTATTGGAAAGGTGATGTTAGCATAAGTACATCTTTTGACAAAAATAATGGAGAAGTTTATGTTGTTAAATTAGAAGATGAAGCTGCTATTGTTCAAAAAGTAACGGTTTTAAAACATACAGATTATAAATTAAGCTGGAATTCTAAAATTAATACAGGTTCAACTACTATTGAAATTGCTGGAATTGAAACTAAAATAAATTCAAATTCAACTTGGAAAGGTGATGCATTAGCATTTAATTCTGGAGAATCCAGTTCTATTTACGTGAAGTTTTCAGCAAATCAAAATACCAATGTAAATCTAGATACCATAAAGTTAGAAAAACTTTAAACCTTTTAAGAGATGTATAAATCTTTTGCAAAAAAGTATTTAGATGGTTTTTGTTCAGAAAATCTTCAAATGAAAAATTGACACTAAAGTTGATATATTAATTTCAATAATGAATCTAATAAATAGCTCAAAGATTTTCATGACTAAAATCAAATAAATAATATGATATCGATTATGAATGAATATGATGAAAAAAGAGAAATTTATACGGTAATTAAAATACATTAAAAACGTGTCCTGTAAAAACGAATGTAATGAAAAATTACTCATTCAACAGCTTATAATTGGCAATAACAAAGCGTTTCAGAAATTATTTAACACTTATCGAAACGATGTTTACGCCTACAGTAAAAGCATGCTTAAAATCAATGTCTTAGCAGAAGAAATTGTCCAAACTGTGTTTTTAAAAATTTGGCAGCATAGAGACAGACTGAACCCTGAACTATCATTTAAATCTTATGTTTTTACAATAACACGCCATCAAACATTTAATCTTATAAGTAAAGTTGCCAACGATAAAAAACTTAAAGAAGCGGTATTTTATAAAAGTAGGATAACACAAAGTTCTATAGAAGATAAAATATGCGAAGCCGATTATGAAATAATAAAAAATAAAGCTATCGCTCAATTACCACCAAAACGGAGACTTATTTTCGAGATGTCAAGAAATGATGGTAAGAGCTATGAAGTGATTAGTAAAGAGTTAAACATTTCAATAAGCACAGTAAAAGGGCAAATGAGCAAGGCACTCACAAGTATCAGAGCTTTTTTGCAATCCCACGGAGATATTATTACCTTGCTCATTAATTTACTTTATTATCCATGGATTGAATAAAAAAATCATAAAGTGCTAAAATAAAGTTGACTATTGATTTAATATTTTCTACCCCAAAAACCTCAACAAAATCAACACATTCCAATCAATAATTCTCACATCAGTTCAAATAAAAATAACTTTTTACAAAAAAAAGTAAACCTTAAGTAGTACTTATCTTTTTTTCATCTGTATTATATATTACAAGCCCAATAATATTGTATGCAGAAATCCCATTATATCCAAAAAATATTAAAAAAGTTCATTCTAAACAAATGCAATCAAGAAGAAACAGAAGAAGTTATAGCTTACATACAAAAAAGCAAAGAATCCAATGACATCCCTTCTGTTGAAGAGGTATTAGCGCTTTTAGACGAAAAACCCATACTATCTGAAGTTGATGCAAATCGGATATACAACAACATTGCTCAAAACCTAAAACCTCAAAACAACAAATTCTCTAAAAAAAGAAATTACATATGGAGATATGCAGCTGCAGCAATATTTATAGGAGTCTTAGCTACTAGCTATTTCCTAAAAGGCAACATATTAAACACTCCAATAGATACCGCTCCAAAAATTGCAAATGAAACTATTGAAACTGGTAAAAACAAGGCTGTTTTAACTTTGAATGACGGATCAACTATAGCACTAGAAAAAGGCAATTCCTACCAAACACAAAATGTAACCAGTAACGGTGAAAACATAGTTTATGATTCTAAAAAACAAAGTTTAGATGAAATTGCATATCACTATTTAACTATTCCAAGAGGCGGGAATTTTCATATTTTTTTATCGGATGGTACCGAAGTGTGGCTAAATTCTGAATCTCAACTTAAATACCCTGTACATTTTACTGAAGGAAAAACTCGTCAAGTTGAGTTAGTTTACGGTGAAGCTTATTTTAATGTCTCTCCTAGCACAAAGCATCGTGGTGCAAAATTTAAAGTAATTAATAAATCCCAAAACATTGAGGTATTAGGGACACAATTTAATATTAAAGCTTATAAAGATGAAACAAACATCTATACAACCTTAGTAGAAGGAAAAGTTTCGGTTGCTACTGCTACTACAAAACAAATTTTAAAACCATCTCAACAATTAAACCTTAACCTTAAAACCAATACTGCAGTTGTTGCTAAAGTTAATATATATAACGAAACATCATGGAAAGAAGGTGTCTTTAGTTTTCGTAGAAAACCACTCATAGATATCATGAAAGTATTGTCCCGTTGGTACGATATGGATGTGTACTTTGCTAATTCAAATCTTGAAAACGCTGGATTTAATGGTGTGCTGGGAAAAGATCAAAATATTGAGGATATTCTAAAAACCATTAAAAATTTTGGCATTATTGAAAATTATGAAATCGTAGATAAAACGGTTTTTTTGAAATAAAATAAAAACACATCTTGTTTTCTAATTAAAACAAAAAAGGAAGATAAGATAAAAAAAAGGGAGCGAAGCGAAACATTTGGCGGTGAAACAACTTCGTCCCTTTAGTATTGTATTAATTAAACTATTGTCTAACTAACACCAAGTAAATTTATGAAAATTAACTTAATTAAATTACGTTGCCTCGTTCGAAAACGATTGCTATTCATTATGATGAGAACATTTATCTTTCTTCTATGTACAACTGTTTTTAGTTTTACGACCGTAAATTCATTTTCGCAAGAACAAGTAAAAATTGACAAAAACAAAGAAGTATCTGTAGATGAGATCTTTAATATTATTCAAGATCAAACAAAGTTCCGCTTTTTATACCCACAAGATTTGTTTGAAAATGCTCCCAAAGTAAAATTAAAAAAAGGTACTATTCAACTCTCTGCTCTATTAGAACAAAGTTTTTCTAATTCCAGTGTTAAGTTCGAATTATTAGAGAACAACACCATAGTAATTAATAAAAATAAAACCGATATTAATCAAAGTCTGGCTGTCATACAGCAAAAAAAACAAATATCAGGTGTCATTACTGACGATACAGGGCTACCATTGCCAGGTGCAAATATTCTAGAAAAAGGCACAACAAATGGTACACTATCAGATTTTGATGGTAATTTTTCAATGTCGGTCGCAAAAGAGAATGCCATATTAATAATATCCTATCTTGGTTATAAAACCCAAGAAATCCTTGTTGGTAATAAGCTAAAACACAACATAGTTCTAGCCCAAAACAATGCTTTACTAGACGAAGTAGTAATTGTTGGATATGGAACCCAGAAAAAAAGTGACCTAACGGGTTCAGTGTCTTCAATTTCGCAAGAACGATTAAACGAAAAGCCAAATACTAACTTTGGTCAAGCTTTACAAGGTGCTCTGCCTGGAATAACAATCAATCAAAATTCATCTAGTGCGGAACAAAACGATATTAGTATTTTAATACGTGGTAGAAATTCTATTAATGCATCTAATTCACCATTAATTGTATATGATGGTATTCCTTATTCAGGAACTCTTGCTGATATAAACCCAAATGACATAAAATCTATTAGTGTTTTAAAAGATGCATCGGCAACTGCTATTTATGGTTCACGAGGTGCTAACGGTGTTATACTTATAGATACTAAAAAAGGTAAGTTAGGAAAACCTAAGATTTCATTTAGTTCATATTCTGGATTTAACGAGATTGCTAATATTCCAGAAGTATATGATGGTCAAGGCTTTGCTGGATTTAAGGAAACAAGAGAGCCAGGTGAGCTAACACCATCTGAAATTGATATGCTTATTGCTGGAAAGTCAACTAATTGGCTAGACTTAGCCACACGTACTGGTTTTAAACAAGACCATAATTTATCTGTTTCAGGAGCTACGGATAATGTAAATTATTATGTTTCTACAGGCTATCAAGATGTAAAAGGCGTTGCTATTAATGACCGATTTAGAAGAGCATCATTACGAGTAAATTTAAACGTAAATATTTCAGACGATTTAACATTTGGCACCTCCACGCAACTTTCAAGAATTGATAGATCGGGCTTATCCCCTAGTTTTGGAAGTGAGGCCGCTGGTGCTTATTTTACAAACCCGCTTACTTCAGCTTATGATGATCAAGGAAAGCTAACTGTTAATCCATGGCCAGAAGATGAATTTTTCGAGAATCCATTAGGCCCTACTTTAGCTGACAATAAGGATATCAGTTATAAAATATTTACTGCCAATTTTTTAGAATATAAGTTCCCTTTTATTGAAGGTTTATCTTTTCGATTAAATACGGGTGTAGAATTCAATTCAAGAAACGAAAGTAGATATTGGGGATTAGGTACAGCACGTGGCTTTAGAAGTAATGGAGAAGCCAGAATTGAAAATTGGCTATCTACAAATTTCCTTTTAGAAAACATATTAAATTATAACAGAATCTTTGGCGACCATACATTTGCTTTTACGGGATTATATAGTGCGCAAAAAAATGAATATGAATCTAATAGAACAACAGGTGTTGGATTTCAAAGCGATCTTTTAACTAACTACCAATTAGAGCAAGCACTAAGCTTAACCCATAGAACAAATTTTAACGAAACCACGCTTCTCTCTCAAATGGGAAGACTTAATTATAACTATAAAAGCAAATATTTTGCTACGTTTACTGTAAGAAGAGATGGGTTTTCCGGATTTGGAGTTAATGAAAAATACGGTGTATTTCCATCAGCAGCATTGGGCTGGAAAATTAGTGATGAATCCTTTTTTCCAAAAGAAGGTATTGTTAACAAGTTAAAACTTCGTCTATCTTACGGTGAAAATGGTAATCAAGCGGTAGGACCTTATGATAATCTCTCAAGATTGAATGACAGATCTTATTTGAATTTAGAACAAACGGCTCCTGGCTTTATACCAAGTCAATTGGCTAATAATGGGTTATCTTGGGAAACCACTGCTACATATAATATAGGTGTCGATTTAGGATTTTTAAATAATCGATTTGATTTATCCATAGATGCCTACCAAGCTAGAACCACTGATTTATTATTGGATAGGTTAATCCCATCGGTGCATGGAATAACAGAAATCACGCAAAACATCGGTGAGACTCAAAACAAAGGTATAGAAGTTGCTTTAAGTGGCACTGTTATCGATGCCAAAAACTTTACTTGGAGAGCCGCTGGAAATTTCTCTTTTAATGAGAATAAAATTGTATCTCTTTTTGCAAGTGATCAAGATGATATTGCAAATGGCTTATTTATTGGGCAACCCATCAACTCTAACTACGGTTTTAAATTTAACGGTATTTGGCAACAAAATGACGACATAGCTAATTCTGCTCAACCTAATGCTGTGCCAGGAGATGTTCGTGTGCTGGATGTCA
>JAHDDQ010000178.1 GCA_020629275.1 Tenacibaculum sp.
GCATTTCCTATTATCTTACCTAACATTAACTGAAAAGGTTTTACAGAAGAAATAATAACTTCAATAATTCTGCTTGTTTTTTCTTGGATAACACTTCTCATTACGGCTGCACCATAAATAATTACAAACATCATTAAAAGATAACCTGCTATAAGCCCTACAATAATTTTGACTCCGTTTGCTAATTTTGATGTTTTTTCTCCAGAAAAATTAAACATTTTAATATCTGATTTAATTCGAGAGGATTTAATTTTTTCCTCATCTATTCCTAAATCTTCCATTTTTAATGCTCTCAATTTATGATTCACCTTATTTTCTAAATCGCGTATAACATTCAAGCCTGGTGTATCTTTGGAGAAAAACTCGATTGATGAAGCTAATATTTCTAAACTATCTATTTTCGGAATATACAATACGCCATAGTAATCACCTTCTTCTACCTTTTTCTTAGTCTCTGTTATTCCCAGCTTCGTATAATCCTCATATTTAATGGTTTCAGAAATTAAGAAATCCTGATCCGTAAATATCCCTGACTCATCTACATAAACAATTTCTTTTAGTTTTTCATCATTCTTTTTGGTTAAAAAAACAATAAGTGCAATCATAGCTATTGCTATTAATGGACTTAAAAATGTCATTACAATGAATGATTTATTTTTAACCTTGGCAATAAACTCTCGTTCTATAATTAATAGTAGCTTATTCATGTGAATTTGTTTTACGTACTGTTTGAATGAAAATATCATTAGCACTTGGTACTAATTCTAAAAAATGATTTACTTCGCCCTTCGAGGTTAGAAAAGATAATAATTCGTTAGCAGAGCTATTCGCCTTTAACTTAACATTTATTTTTAGTCCTTCATTCAATGATTTAAAATTTGCGTGTGTAACTTCAAAATTTTCCTTCAATATTTGCTTTACTTCTGCTGCATTATCCGTTTTAAGTCCCACTTCAAAAACATTAGTTCTGTATTGTCTCTTTATATCGTTTAGCTTTCCATCTAAAATTTTATTTGATTTATCGATCAGTGCAATATAATCACACATTTCCTCTACACTTTCCATTCTATGAGTAGAAAAAATAATCGTAGCTCCTTCATCTCTTAATGTTAGAATTTCTTTTGCTATTAATTGTGCATTAATTGGGTCAAAACCTGAAAAAGGTTCATCAAAAATCAATAATTTAGGTTGGTGTAAAACAGTTACAATGAATTGTACTTTTTGAGCCATCCCTTTAGAGAGTTCTTCTATTTTTTTATTCCACCATGCACCTATATCAAATTTTTCAAACCAATACTTTAATCTTTTTTTAGCTTCTGTTTTACTCATTCCCTTTAATTGGGCTAAGTACAGAGCTTGTTCCCCTACTTTCATAGACTTATACAACCCTCGTTCTTCCGGAAGGTATCCTATATGCTCTATGTGATGTGGAGCCAGTTGCTCTCCGTCCAATATAATCTCCCCACTATCTGGCATTGTTATTTGATTGATGATTCTAATCAGCGATGTCTTTCCTGCTCCATTAGGTCCTAGTAAACCAAAAACACTTCCTTTAGGTATGTGCATTGATACGTTATTCAATGCAGTGTAATCACCATAACGCTTAACTACATTGTTAATTTCTAATAAATTACTCATCGATTTTTTGTTTGGTTTTAGTTGTAAGATTGTAGACCCAGTAGCACAAACTTACATATTTTATGAATATTAGTATTACTTAAGCTCCTAGATGTTACATTTTTTTAATTTTTATTTTGAATACTATCACTATAATGTAATATGGATTCAATTGTGTCAATTCAATTTGAACGATTGAAAATCTTGCTTTACTTAATTCAAAACTTCTTTATAGTTAATTTTAAGTACCAAAAATCAATTATAATTTCCATAATTAACCCCCAAAAAAAAGTACTCTGACGATTCGTTTTAATATTAACTAATCGTTAAAATTTATTATGCATGCATAATTTTTTATCAATTTACTATGCGTGCATAGTAAATTTTCATATATTTGAAATCAGAATTATGGATAAAAGTAAATCAATTGATCATCAATTAAGAGCTACGTGGCAAGCAGTAGCTAAGATGTATAATGAACAAGCCTCTAAACACGATAGTACAATGGCAATGGCTTTTGTATTGTTGAATATAGATATAGAAGAAGGAACTCCTTCTACAGCCTTAGGTCCATTAATGGGAATGGAACCAACTAGTCTTTCTAGAATTTTAAAATCAATGGAAGATAAATCACTTATTCTACGAGAAAGAAACCCCGAAGATGGACGAAGTGTAATTATAAAATTGACCAAGTTAGGCAAAGAAAAAAGAGAAATTTCGAAAGGTCATGTGTATCAATTTAACAATAAGATACGAGAAAGCATTACTGAAAAAGAAATGCAAACATTTTTCAAAGTAACAGAAATAATAAACAAACTTATAGCGGATAAGAAGATATACAGTACTGATATATCTTCTAAAGCTGTATAAATCAAACCTATAAAAATAATGAGCAAAAGAAGAATCAAAAAGGTAGCAATTATCGGATCTGGTATTATGGGGTCAGGTATTGCATGTCACTTTGCTAATATCGGTGTTGATGTGTTGTTATTGGACATCGTTCCAAGAGAACTTAACGACAAAGAAAAAGCAAAAGGATTAACTTTAGAAGATAAAGTTGTTCGCAATCGTTTAGTAAACGATGCTTTAACAGCTTCATTAAAATCGAAACCGTCCCCTATTTACAATAAAAAATTTGCGGATAGAATTACAACAGGTAATATAGATGATGATTTACATTTAATAAAAGATGTAGATTGGGTAATGGAAGTTGTTGTTGAACGTTTAGATATTAAGCAGAGTGTTTTTGAAAAGATTGAACAATATCGTACTCCTGGTACTATAATTTCTTCTAACACTTCTGGGATTCCTATCAAGTTCATGAATGAAGGACGTAGTGAAGATTTCAGAAAACATTTTGCTGTAACACACTTCTTCAACCCTCCTCGCTATTTGAAATTATTTGAAGTTGTTCCTGGTCCAGATTGTAAACAAGATGTTACTGATTTCTTAATGGAATATGGTGATAAGTTTTTAGGTAAAACATCTGTTTTAGCTAAAGATACCCCTGCTTTTATAGGTAACCGTATTGGAATCTTCGGAATTCAATCTTTATTCCATCAAGTAAAAGAATTAGGTTTAACTGTTGAGGAAGTTGATAAATTAACTGGTCCAGTAATTGGAAGACCTAAATCTGCTACGTTCCGTACAGTTGATGTTGTTGGATTAGATACTTTAGTGCATGTTGCTAACGGTATTTACGATAACTGTCCAGATGATGAAGCTCATGACTTATTTAAGTTACCTGGGTTTATCAATACGATGATGGAGAACAAATGGTTGGGTAGCAAGACTAAACAAGGTTTTTACAAAAAATCTGTTAATGCAGAAGGAAAAAAAGAAATCTTAACACTTGACTTAGATACCATGGAGTATCGTTCTAAGAAAAGAGCCTCTTTTGCTACTTTAGAATTAACAAAAACAATCGATAAACCAATTGATCGTTTTAAAGTATTAGTTGGAGGTAAGGATAAAGCTGGAGAATTCTACCGTAAGAACTTTGCAGCAATGTTTGCTTATGTTCAAAATAGAATTCCAGAAATTTCTGACGAATTATATAGAATAGATGATGCTATGAAAGCTGGTTTTGGATGGGAAAATGGACCATTCGAAATTTGGGATGCTGTAGGAGTTGAAAAAGGTATCGAATTAATGAAAGCAGAAGGTAAAGAACCTGCTGCATGGGTAACTGAAATGGTTGCTAAAGGAGAAACATCTTTTTACTCTATAAAAGATGGAGCTACATATTACTACGATATACCTACAAAGTCACAAGTAAAAAAACCTGGGCAAGATGCATTTATCATCTTAGATAACATTAGAAAATCTAATGAGGTATTTAAAAATTCAGGAGTAGTAATTGAAGATTTAGGAAATGGAATCTTAAATTGTGAATTCCAATCTAAAATGAACACCATTGGTGGAGATGTTTTAGCTGGATTAAACAAAGCGATTGATTTAGCTGAAAAAGATTTTGATGGTTTAGTTGTTGGTAACCAAGGAGCTAATTTCTCTGTAGGAGCTAACATTGGAATGATCTTTATGATGGCTGTTGAACAAGAGTATGACGAGTTAAATATGGCTATCAAGTATTTCCAAGATACCATGATGCGCATGCGTTATTCTTCTATTCCAGTAATTGCTGCTCCGCACGGAATGGCATTAGGAGGAGGTTGTGAATTATCATTACATTCAGATAAAGTAGTAGCAGCAGCCGAAACATACATGGGATTAGTTGAATTTGGTGTTGGAGTTATCCCTGGTGGAGGTGGTTCTAAAGAAATGGCTTTAAGAGCATCGGATACTTTCCGTAAAGGTGACGTTCAATTAAACGTTTTACAAGAATACTTCTTAACAATAGGTATGGCTAAAGTATCTACTTCTGCATACGAAGCTTTTGATTTAGGATTATTGCAACAAGGTAAAGATGTTGTAGTTGTAAATAGAGATCGTCAAATCGCTGAAGCTAAGAAGCATGCTATGTTGTTAGCAGAAGCTGGATATACTCAACCTGTAAATCGTAATGATGTACTAGTACTGGGTAAACAAGCTTTAGGAGCATTTATGGTTGCTACAGATTCTATGCAGGCAAGTAACTTTATCTCAGAACACGATCAAAAAATAGCCAATAAATTAGCATACGTAATGGCTGGTGGAGACTTATCAGAACCTACTAAAGTTTCTGAACAGTATTTATTAGATATCGAACGTGAAGCATTCTTAAGTTTATGTACAGAGCGTAAAACTTTAGAACGTATTCAACACATGTTAAAAACTGGTAAACCTTTAAGAAATTAAGAAAATGAAAACAGCATATATAGTAAAAGGATATAGAACTGCCGTGGGTAAATCTAAAAGAGGTGCCTTTAGGTTTAAAAGAGCTGACGAGTTAGCTGCTGAAACTATCGAATATATGATGAAGCAGTTACCTGAGTTTGATAAAAAACGTATTGATGACGTTATTGTTGGTAATGCTATGCCAGAGGGATCGCAAGGTTTAAATATGGCTCGTTTAATCTCTTTGATGGGATTGAAAATTGAAGATGTACCAGGTGTAACTGTAAATCGTTTTTGTTCTTCAGGATTAGAAACTATTGGTATGGCAGTTGCGAAGATACAATCAGGAATGGCTGATTGTATTATTGCTGGTGGAGCAGAAAGTATGAGTTCAGTACCTATGACTGGTTTTAAACCTGAATTAAATTACGATACCGTAGCAGCTGGTCATGCAGATTACTACTGGGGTATGGGAAATACGGCTGAAGAAGTTGCTCAAAAATTTAATATTTCTCGTGAAGATCAAGATGAATTCGCATTAAATTCTCATTTAAAAGCTTTAAAAGCACAATCTGAAGACCGTTTTCAAGATCAAATAGTGCCTATTGAAGTTGAAGAAACATATGTTGACTCAAAAGGAAAAAAGGCTACACGTAAATATACTGTAACTAAAGATGAAGGACCTCGTAAAGGATCTAATATTGCAGGTTTACAACGTTTACGACCAGTATTCGCTACTAATGGTAGCGTTACTGCGGGTAACTCATCGCAAACTAGTGATGGTGCTGCCTTTGTAATGGTTATGAGTGAAGAAATGGTAAAAGAATTGAATGTAGAACCTATTGCACGCATGGTAAGTTACGCCGCTGCTGGTGTGCCTCCACGTATTATGGGAATTGGTCCTGTTGCCGCTATTCCTAAAGCATTAAAACAAGCTGGTTTACAACAAGACGATATAAGTTTAATAGAATTAAACGAGGCTTTTGCTTCACAATCATTAGCCGTAATTCGAGAGCTAGGATTAAATGCAGATATCATTAATGTTAATGGTGGTGCAATAGCATTAGGACATCCATTAGGATGTACAGGAGCGAAGTTATCAGTTCAATTATTTGACGAAATGCGTAAACGTAATATGCAAGGTAAATATGGAATGGTAACTATGTGTGTAGGTACTGGTCAAGGTGCGGCTGGTATTTTTGAATTCTTAAATTAATAATACAAACAAAATTAACAAGACTAAAGATGGCTGAAACATTAAATAAAGAAATTTTACGAGGTGGTCAATTCCTAGTAAAAGAAACAAGCTGCGAAGATATATTTACTCCTGAGGATTTTTCTGAGGAACAGACAATGATGAAAGATGCGGTGATGGAATTCAATGACCGTGAAATTATTCCTAATAAAACTCGCTTTGAAGCAAAAGACTATGCCTTAACTGAAGAAACGATGCGTAAAGCTGGTGAATTAGGTTTCTTAGGTGTGTCTGTACCAGAAACGTATGGCGGACTAGGAATGGGATTTGTTTCTACAATGTTAGTTTGTGACTATATTTCTAGTGGTACTGGTTCTTTTAGTACTGCTTTTGGTGCCCATACAGGTATTGGAACTATGCCAATTACATTATATGGTACTGAAGAACAAAAACAAAAATATGTTCCTGCTTTAGCTATGGGCGAGCGTTTTGGTGCTTACTGTTTAACTGAGCCTGGAGCTGGATCTGATGCAAACTCAGGAAAAACTACTGCTGAATTAACTGAAGATGGTAAACATTATAAAGTTAACGGACAAAAAATGTGGATTTCAAACGCAGGTTTTGCTGAAATTTTTATTGTTTTTGCCCGTATTGGTGATGACAAAAACATCACTGGTTTTATTTTAGAGTATGATAAAAATAATCCTAATGGAGTTACTTTAGGAGAAGAAGAGCATAAATTAGGTATTCGTGCTTCTTCTACTCGTCAAGTGTTCTTTAATGATACACTTATTCCTGTTGAGAATATGTTATCTGAACGCGGAGGTGGATTCAAGATTGCAATGAATGCATTAAACGTAGGTCGTATTAAATTAGCTGCAGCTTGTTTAGATTCTCAAAGAAGAGTTATTACAGACGCTGTAAAATACGCTAATGAACGTAAGCAATTTAAAACTCCAATTAGTGAGTTTGGCGCTATCAAATCAAAGTTAGCTGAAATGGCTACTAGCGCTTATGTTGGAGAGTCTGCTTCATATAGAGCTGCCAAAAATATTGAAGATAGAATTCAAATTCGTGAAGCTGAAGGTAGTTCTCATCAAGATGCTGAATTAAAAGGTGTTGAAGAATATGCAATCGAATGTTCTATCTTAAAAGTAGCAGTGTCTGAAGATATTCAAAACTGTGCTGATGAAGGAATTCAAATTTTCGGTGGTATGGGATTCTCTGAGGAAACTCCTATGGAAGCTGCTTGGAGAGATGCACGTATCGCTCGTATCTATGAAGGAACTAACGAAATTAACAGATTACTTTCTGTTGGAATGTTAGTTAAAAAAGCAATGAAAGGTC
>JAHDDQ010000179.1 GCA_020629275.1 Tenacibaculum sp.
ATGCCTCTATCCGTGATGGAGTTTTGCTTTCTAACGCAAAATCTTATAAATTTCACCATAATGATTACACCCATTTAGAGGAACTTTTACAGCGTTTTAACGAGACTAGTTTAGCTACTGATACTGAAATATACGTTGTAACTGAATCGGTATTTTCAATGGACGGCGATTCTCCAGATGTTTCAAGAATTTTACAAATTACAAATAATTATAAAGCACGTCTAATTGTTGATGAAGCTCATGCACTAGGGGTTTTTGGTGAAAAAGGTGCCGGATTAGTTACTTCTCCTATTTTTGCCCGCATTGTAACTTTTGGTAAAGCACTTGGTTGCCATGGTGCTGCTATTTTAGGAAGTAATGAGTTGTATAAATATTTAATAAATTTTTCACGTAGCTTTATTTATACAACTGGATTATCTCCGCATGCTATTGCTAATATTAAAATAGCTTATGAACATTTAGACGCTAAAGCTATTCATTTGTTGCACCATAACATTACTTTTTTCTTACATGAAATTGATCGTTTAAGATTATCAGAAAAGTTTATCCATAGTACATCTTCAATTCATTGTTGTTTAATTTCAGGGAATAAAAAAATAAAGGAAATTGCTCATAAAATTCAAAATAAAGGATTTAACATAAAACCTATTTTATCTCCAACAGTTCAAGAAGGTAAAGAACGTCTTCGTTTTTGTTTACATAGCTATAATTCTGAACAAGAAATTACCGCTATTTTAGAACAACTTGCTACTTTTGTTTAGATTAAAATTATGAAAAACGAACACACCATTTTAGCCGTCTTTGAATATTCTACTGAAGCACAAGTAGTAAAATCAAAACTAGATTCTGAAAATATTAGAACGATGTTAATGGATGAAAAAACCATAGATTCCGATCCTTTGCTCAGCCAAGCAATAGGTGGTGTAAAGCTTTTGGTTCATAATGATGATTTAGATAAAGCGTCTATAGTTTATAATGAAATTAGAACTTATGAAAAAGACAACAATGGAAATGCTATTAACTGCCCTAATTGTAATTCACAAAAGATACTAGTGGCTGAAGCACAGCGAAAAACGTTTTTCTTTATGCTTTTCCCTTTTTTTGAAAGTCGAAAACTAATTTGTAATGATTGTAAAACAGTCTTTAAATGAAAAAATACTTTGTAACCGGAATTTCTACAGAAGTAGGAAAAACAATTGCTTCGGCCATACTTACTGAAGCATTAGAAGCAGATTATTGGAAACCCATACAATCTGGAGATTTAGAATATTCTGATACTGATAAAGTAAAAAAACTAATCTCGAATAAAAAGTCCGTATTTCACGACAATAGTTACGCGTTGCATACTCCTATGAGTCCGCATGCCTCTGCTGAAATTGACGGAGTTGTTATAGATGTTAAAAAAATTAACCCTCCACAAACCTCTAATCATCTTGTAATTGAAGGTGCTGGTGGATTATTAGTCCCGTTGAATGATACACATACTTTATTAGATATTATCAAACCCGACTATAAAGTAATTGTAGTATCCAGACATTATTTAGGAAGTATAAACCATACTTTACTAACATTGAATTTACTCAAAGAAAAAGGGTTTGATGTTTCTTTAATTTTTAGTGGGGATCAACATCAAACAACAGAATCAATAATTACTAAAATGAGTAGAATTCCTGTGATTGGTCGTATTGAAGAGGAACCCTATTTCGATCAAAACGTAATTAAAGAATATGCCGAAAAGTTTAAAGGTGTATTATGATGTTGATAAGCTTGTCTAAAAAAAACGCTAAAGTATTAGTTTTAACTCCAATCATCATTAAAATTTCGTCATCCTGAACTTGTTTCAGGATCACATCTTAACAATTATCTAGTATGATGAGATTCCTAAATAAATTTGGAATGATGCTGGTTTGTAAAAAAAACGTAATAAATTATGACATTAACAGAAAGAGATAAAAAATATATTTGGCATCCATTAAAACAACATCAAACTCATCCTGAAAGTTTGGGCATTGTAAAAGCTAAAGGCGTTATGCTTACCGATGAACATGGGAATGAATATATTGATGCAATTTCATCGTGGTATACATGCATGTTTGGACATTGCAACGATTATATTATCAATAAAGTTCATGCTCAAATGCAACAGTTAGACCAAGTGATGTTTAGCGATTTCACACACCCTGCTGCAGTTGAACTTTCTGAGAAACTTATCGCTATTTTACCAAAAAATCAATCAAAGATTTTCTTTAACGATAATGGCTCTACAGCTGTAGAATCGGCAATTAAAATGGCATTGCAATATTATTTTAATACAGGAGAAAAACGCACTGCTTTTATTGCTTTTGAAAATGGTTTTCATGGCGATACTTTTGGAGCTATGTCTGCTTCTGGACTTTCAGTGTATAATGGTCCTTTTGAAGATTTTTTAATCGACGTGCAACGAATTCCAACGCCTAATGGAAAAAATCATAATGAAATCCTACGTCAACTAGAAGAAATTGTTATTCATAATAATGTTGCTGCTTTTATATATGAACCTATAGTTCAAGGTGCTGCTGGCATGAAAATTCATGATATAAATGGTGTGGATGAAATTTTACAATTCTGTAAAAACCATGAAATTATTACCATTGCTGACGAAGTAATGACTGGCTTTGGAAAAACAGGTAAAAACTTTGCTTCAGAATATATGGAAACAAAACCTGATATTATTTGTTTAAGTAAAGCACTAACTGGAGGTATGGTTCCTATGGCTATTACTTCTTGTACACAAAAAATTTATGATGCTTTTTTAAGTAATGATATTGCTAAAGGTTATTTTCACTGTCATACGTATTCTGCAAACCCAATAGGTTGCGCTGCTGCGATTGCTAGCATTGAATTATTACAGTCTGAAGAGATTAAAACTAATATTAAACGAATTAGTAAAGCACACAAAGAGTTTAGTGAAAAAATAGCTTCTCATAAAAAGGTTAAATCTACACGACAAATAGGTGTTATTTTTGCTTTAGATTTAAACACAAATACTGAACGTTATGGTTCTTTAAGAGATATTCTTCTCTCTTCATTTATGAAAGAAGGAATCTTTTTAAGACCCTTAGGAAATACTATTTATATTCAAGTTCCTTATATTATTACTATGGAGCAATTAGATAAAATATATAACACTATCGAAAAGATTTTAGATAACCTCCTCTAAAATCTTTTCGTTTTCTAATAAGTTTATTTCTTCTCCTGTTGCTCTAACTCGAATATATAAATCTTCATATACCCATTTTTCATTAACTCTAATACCTCTCACAACTAAGGTTCCTTCACCTTTTTCGCCTGTTATAGGAATAGAAAAATCTACTTCACCATTATCATTATTAATAGAAATATTACCGTTTGGAAAACCGTTAGACTCTAGATCTTCTCCTAACAATGCTATTACGTGCTCATTATTTTCAGCTATTTGAATTGCATCTTCAATTGGAGACATCTCTGTAAACTGATTTACAACACCAAAAATAGTTGCACCTATTCCGAAAATGAAAAATAGACCAATAATTAAACATCCAGAGCAACAACCCAGAGGTAATACCCACGGCCAATTCCTACGAAACCAACTTTTTTCTTCATATTCGTTCATAACATATTTTATTTTATCATTATTACAATAGGTATAAATTCTTCATCCCTATATAGCGAAACAAAATAAAGAATTATTTCGTCTATAAAACATGATATTAGTCTTAATTTTGCTAAAATTTTTTGAATTGAAACCTATATCAATAACATCATTTGCTTCAATATCTGCTTTAGGAAGTTCAACATCCGAAGTTTGGGGAAATTACACAAAAAACACTCATTATTTTCAAGAGAAGAACTTCAATGCTATTCCTACTTGGGTTGCTCCAATTTCTAAACAAAATAAGATACTGATTAAAGACTTAAAAGCCTTTGACAACAAGTACAAAAATCTTGACGATAGTGTTTTATTCGCAATGTATGCTGCTCGAAAAGCCGTAGAAAAAGCACAATGGAATTCCAACGATAACTTTGGAATTAACATAGGCTCATCAAGAGGTGCCACTGCTTTGTTTGAACAATATCATCAAGAATTTCTAAAGACAGGAAACTCATCAACACTAAGTTCTCCAACAACAACCCTTGGAAATATCTCATCTTGGATTGCTCATGATTTACAAAGTAATGGTCCGGAAATCTCTCATTCTATAACCTGTTCCACAGCATTACATTCATTATTAAATGGTATTGCATGGATTCATTCAGGGATGTGTGATAAGTTTCTAGTGGGCGGTAGCGAAGCTCCATTAACAGCTTTTACAATTGCTCAAATGAAAGCTTTAAAAGTTTATTCAAAAGAAACTGGCGAATATCCTTGTAAAGCTTTTGACCTAAATAAATCCAGAAACACAATGATTCTAGGTGAAGGGGCAGCTGTGGTTTGTTTAGAAAAAGTAATTTCAGAAAAAACAATTGCTAAGATTGAAGGTATTGGTTACGCTACTGAGGTACTAAAACATAATACTTCTGTAACTGCAGATGCTGAATGTTTTCAAAAATCGATAAAAATGGCTTGTGAAAACATCAATTTAAATGAAGTGGACGCTATTGTTATGCATGCTCCTGGAACTGTTAAAGGAGATACTTCTGAAATTAATGCAATTCATAAAGTATTTGGCAACAATGTGCCCTTTTTAACTACTAATAAATGGAAGTTAGGACATACTTTTGGTGCATCCGGACTTTTAAACCTTGAGTTGGCCTTATTAATGTTAATTAAACAACAAACTATAGAAGTACCTTTTGCTGAACAACAAACAAAACCTAAAAAACTAAAAAAAATTTTAGTAAATGCTGTTGGTTTTGGAGGAAATGCTGTTTCAGTTTTAATTTCAAAATAATCAAAAAATAAATTTAGTTTTCCTACTTTTGAATTTATCAAACAACTAATGTATGAGCGAGACAAGACATAACTGGACGAAAGAAGAAATATTAGCGATATATAATAAACCAATGATGGAGCTGCTATATGAAGCAGCTACAATTCATAGAAAACAACATGATCCAAATGTTGTGCAAGTTTCAACATTATTATCTATTAAAACAGGTGGATGTTCTGAAGATTGTGGATATTGCCCTCAGGCAGCACGTTATCACACAAATGTAGAAGGAAACGATTTAATGACTGTGAACCAAGTAAAGGCTCAAGCCTTAAGAGCAAGAGAAAGCGGAAGTTCACGTGTGTGTATGGGTGCAGCTTGGAGAAATGTGAAAGACGGACCTGAATTTGATCAGGTTTTAGATATGGTTAGAACCATAAATAAACTTGATATGGAAGTTTGCTGTACATTAGGTATGGTAACAGAAAACCAAGCACAACGTTTAGCTGAAGCAGGTTTATATGCTTACAACCACAACTTAGATTCATCAGAAGAGTATTACAAAGAAGTAATTTCCACTCGTGGTTATCAAGATAGACTTGATACTATTGATAATGTCCGTAAAACGAATGTTACTGTTTGTTCAGGAGGAATTATAGGAATGGGAGAAAGTGCAGAAGATAGAGCTGGTATGTTGGTGGCATTATCTACATTAAACCCTCAACCAGAATCAACTCCAATTAATGCCTTAGTTGCCGTAGAAGGAACTCCATTAGAAAATGAAAAACCTGTTGAAATTTGGGATATGATTCGTATGGTGGCTACCACTAGAATTGTGCTACCTGAAACACAAGTACGCTTATCAGCTGGAAGAACTCAGATGAGTAGAGAAGGTCAAGCTATGTGCTTTTTTGCTGGAGCTAACTCTATTTTTGCTGGAGATAAGTTACTTACAACTCCAAACCCAGATGTAAATGAAGACATGAAAATGTTTAAATTGCTTGGTTTAACTCCTCAAAAACCTTTTACAAAAAAAGTTCAGCCACAAACCGTTGAAGCTGAAGATTCTAAATTCGAGTCTTTGGGAGAAAAACCTAAATGGACTAGACCCGAACATTCTATCGAACGTAACGAAATTAAGAAACAAGAAGCTAAAGAAATTAGAGCATAATAGAAATTCTAAATTCATCAATTTATTTTAACAATTACTTTTTAGAAAGGTTTCCTAACCTTTTCTTAACTTTGCGTTTGTTAAAAATCAATACAGGGTAATGGGATTACAGTTACAACAGATTGATAGAGTTGAAACTATAACAAAAGAAGACTTTATCAAAAACTATTTTAAACCGCAGAAACCTGTGGTTATAGAGCGTTTTATTGAAGACTGGCCTGCGTATACTAAATGGTCTTTGGAGTATATGAAGGAAGTAGCTGGTGATAAAACTGTACCTCTATATGATGACCGACCTGTAGATTATAAAGACGGTTTTAACGAGCCTCATGCTACCATGAAAATGAGCGAATATGTTGACTTATTGAAGCGTGAGCCTACTAAATTTAGAATTTTTCTTTGGAATGTATTAAAAGAAGTTCCTATTTTACAAAAAGATTTTAATTTCCCTAATTTTGGATTAAAGCTAATGAAAGGCCTGCCTATGCTATTCTTTGGTGGTCGAGATTCATATACATTTATGCATTACGATATTGATTTGGCTAATATTTTTCACTTCCACTTTGAAGGTAAAAAGAAATGTATTTTGTTTGATCAGAAACAAAATAAATTCCTTTACAAGATTCCACACTCTTTAATTACTAGAGAAGATATTGATTTTAATAATCCTGATTTTGAAAAATGGCCTGCATTAAAAAATGCAAAAGGTCATGTAGCCGAGCTTGAGCATGGAAATGTTTTATATATGCCTGAAGGTTACTGGCATTATATGCGCTATCTAACTCCTGGATTTTCAATGAGTCTGAGAGCTATAGCTCGCAACCCTAAAAATTTAGGAAAAGCCGTATATAACGTTTTCATAATGCGTACTGTGGACAACTTTATGCGACGTATCAAAGGTCAAAAGTGGATTGACTGGAAGAATAAACAAGCAGTTATCCGAACAAATAAAGCTAACAAAATTACTTTATAACTTTTAGTTTTCATAATGAAACATACTTTGTAAAAGGGTTAAAATCCCCTTTTACTTTTCACACTTTTCAGATTATTAATAAATACATTAGCCATGATAAAATTACTGCGCTAATGAAAACTTGTCCGCACTGTAACTCCACAAGGAGAAGAAGGAAGAAAAGAAAGGGTATAACTAAATATCTATTTTTTCTAAAACTTTACAATTGTTTAGATTGTAGAAAAGAGTATTACTGGTTTTCTCTGTTTAGAACACCAATAAAAGCTTAAATAAAAAAACCCTCATTTAAAAATGAGGTTTTTTTTATAAATATCATACTATTTTAAGTTATTTAAATAGTTTAAAAATATCATTCCCGTTAGCAAATATTAGTAACGT